>NZ_POSF01000017.1 GCF_004343605.1 Dehalobacter sp. 12DCB1 | reverse complement strand
CATTCCAATCATCTCCTTTCCCTTTTATTGGACAGCTTACGGCTGTCTTGTACATACTATGCTTGGCTTGTCCAAAGGTTCCCAAAAAAAATCAGGAATTAAATCTAAGCGGTTTCTTGGGGGGCGGCCACTCTTTAATCGTCTCTGCCATGTATTCAATCAGNCGNTTGGCCTCTTTTCTTTTTTCTTCTTTCAGGTTCGGATCGAGATGCGCCAGATTGGTGAGCGCTGTCGTCAGATCNAAGAAGGTATCGGCGATNGTTTTGCAGCAAGNGTCGCATTTTTCTACATACTTGATGTGAGCGTCNGGGTCATGTTCGGTTTTAAGGTTGTGGGTAAAAGGGGNTGTTGTTGCAGAGGGGTCGTTACCGGCANNGGAGGCATTGTTGGCAGATTGAACTTCTGCATTGACATTTTCCGGATTCGTTGGCATTGACGCAGCCTTAGNNTGCTCATTCCTTAATTNNGAGATGGTGCTGTCGATCGTCTCCAGCCCTTTTTTAAGTNNNTGATTCTCCTGAAGCNCCTGNTCCTTCGCCTGATTGGCCTGATCTCTGTCCTTAAGAGCCTGCTGCAGCTCCTGTTTNGTCATACTGCCGACGTNATTGTGCGNGATNAATTCCTCCCGNTCCTCTNCCGGNANACCCAGNANGAGGAGNGCCTGGGTGTAAGTCAAAATGNGACACTGGTGTCNNNTTTGANCTGTCGGATCCNTCAGGNAANNTAGNCCCNTANTCTTNGTAGANNTTNATCAGNCTNNNGGCAGTTNNNNGNGAATAGNTCACNGACTCTNCCANCCANTTANNCCATTCCCCGTGTTTGANCANNNCNTTGGCTTCCNGCAAANGACGGCCGATTTCAATGGCGCTGGCAAGTACTATTTTTTTGGTTTGGCAGGTTATCATATTTATTTCAGCCGCTATGACAAGCGGTGTGCGTTCGGTGATCGGATTATCCATGCCGCCCGCCCTTTCATTATGAGTCTAATTACAGCATATGCAGATGGGCTTCGGATGGTGAGGGCTTGGTTTTGTGACGTAACAGACAGAAGTAATAGCAATGGCAAAAGATAGCTAAAGATAGCAGGAATAGCTATAGACAATAAACGCAGCGCAATAATAAATAAATCCCACGGGTTTTGAATCCGTGAGATTTTTAATATCAAAATGATTTGTTATTGAGACTTTGTTTTATACGGGCCTTCTCTGCAGGGATCTGATGGAAATTTCATGTTCGCCAAGTACCTGGATAATCGATTTTTGGTCATCTGAGATCTTGTCTAATTTATGATTGGTCTCTGTCCGAAATTCCATCAGTCCGGCTGTTTGCTCAACAACAACATCCAGTTTATGTTCAACCTTACAGAGTCGTTGATCCATGGAATCCAGTCGTTGGTCGATACCATCGAATTGTTGGTCGATACCGTTGAATTGTTGGTCGATACCGTTGAATCGTTGGTCGATACCGTCGAACCGTTGATTGACACCATCAAATCGTTGAGAAATGTCTTTCTTCATTTCTCTGATTTCACGAAGCACGATAGTCTGAAACTCATCATTGGACATAGCGGCTTCCCTCCAAAACAAAATGGATCCTTTAATAGATATTATGCAATATAAAAAAGAAAAAAACAACCATAAAATACCAAAAATTTACAAAATAATGTTGCCATTTATGGGAAGAAAATATTTGGTAATATCTAACTTGAACCCATTGACCCAAGGCACAAAGGAAGATAAGATAAGAGAGGTGACGTGCCGACTGACCAGTCGGTCGCGACGGCCACGGCCGCAACCGCGACATTCATGAATATGTCCCAAAAAGAATAGACTTAGAAAAGATATTGATTTACGGGGGAGTAGAAAAATGAAATTCAAAATGAAACGGTCTGAGCAGGGTGGCAGCCCAGACTTGAAAAAACCGATTGGGAAGAAGAAAATGATCATTACCGTGATTGCAATCCTGCTTGTCCTTCTGGTCGGGGTAAGAATCTACGGTGCGATACAATCTGCTGCTGAAAAGAAGGCGGCAGAACAAAACAGACAGAATTATGTCCCGGTGGAAGCGTTGACCTTACATAAACAGAGCATCTCCTCTGCGATTACCTTAAGCGGTAAAGTTGAAGCGGATAAAGAAGCTTCCGTGGTCGTCGGCACCCCGGCCAAAGTGGCGGCGGTCTATACCAAAGTTGGGGACCGGGTCAGCAAGGGCCAGGTACTTTTCAGCCTTGATAAAACCGATCTGATGTCCAGCTATAACCAGGCTTCAGCGGCCTATCAGCTGGCGCAGGCCGGCTATGAAACCAATATGGCCAATTATGAAAACAGTAAAAAGAATTATGAGAATATGAGACAGCTGTATGAAATCGGCGCTGTCAGCAAGTCGGAGCTTGATCAGGCTGCTGTGGCGGCTTCGGATGCGGTTCTGGAAACGTATAAAGGCCAGCTGGCTCAGGCCAAGGCTGCTTATGACGCGGCGCAGAAAGCCCTGAATGATATGGATGTAAAGGCGCCGATCGACGGTATTCTTACGGCTCTTGATGTGAAAATAGGGTCAATGGTGACGAGTGCCATTTCTCCGGCCAGGGTGGTAGACCTGAGCAAAGTATTTGTAACGGTCAGCATTAGCGAGCAGGAGATTAACCGTGTGCACAGCGGCCAGTCTGTCCAGATTGAAGTGCCTGCAGCTTTAGTGAAAGTCAAAGGGGTTATTGACAGTGTAAGTATCGCAGCCAATGCCCAGGGGAAATATACGCTAAAAACCTACATTGACAATAAAGACAACATAATCAAACCCGGCATGTTTGCCAATGTGACCTTAAACATTGCCGGCAAAGATAATGTCCTGGCTGTGCCGACCGATGCTGTAATCTTCCACGGCGGAAAAGACGTCGTGTATGTTGCCAAAGATAATGCTGCAGCCGAGATGGAAGTAACGACAGGACTTGAGAGCGGCACCGAGACGGAGATCGTCGGCGGACTGACGGAAGGGGACATCGTCATTATCAAAGGGCAGAACTTTGTACAGGATGGCACGGAAATCAAAGTCGTAACTGTTGACGGCAAGCAGGTTGCTCAGGAAACGACGGATACGGCAGCTTCGGCGCAAACAGGGGGAGGCGTTCAGAAGTGAAAATATCTGAAACCTCGGTGAAACGCCCGGTTACGGTCCTGATGCTGGTTTTTATTATCATCATTCTCGGATTTGTGTCCTTCACGCGTATTCCGCTGGACTTGATGCCCGAAATGGAATTGCCTTATGCGATCGTTAGTACATCCTACAATGGAGCAGGCCCTCAGGAGATTGAAAACCTGGTCACGCAGCCAATCGAAAAGGCTGTTTCCACAGCCCAGAATGTCAAAAATATCAGCTCCATCACTTCGGAAGGCAGTTCGCTCGTTATTCTGGAGTTTAATTATGGAGTCGATATGGATCAGGTTGCCCTCGACCTCAGAGAAAAAATCGACCTGATTAAGGATTACTTTCCTGATGGCGTCAGCAGCCCCATGGTCTTGAAACTCAATATGAATTCAACCCCGGTCCTGACGCTTTCTATTTCGTCACCGACGATGAGTCTCTCCGAATTGCAAACCCTGTCGGAAGATACGATCCAACCGAGACTGGAAAGAGCGGAAGGGGTTGCTTCCGTGTCCGTGACCGGCGGAACCAAGGATATTATTGAAATCCGGACAAAAAGTGAGAAATTAGCCGGTTATGGCATTAGCCTCGCATACCTTCAGGGAATCCTGGCTTCGGAGAATGTCAACCTGCCCGGAGGTACAGTCAAGAAAGGGACCCAGGAGCTGACTGTCAAAACGACCGGGGAATTCATGTCGGTAGCTGAGATCGAGCAGCTGCTTATTCCGCTGCCTACCGGCGGAAATGTTCAGCTGAAAGATTTAGCCGATATCGAATTAAAGCCGGATCAGCAGACAACCATTTCCAAAGCGAACGGCAATCCCGGTGTCAATATTTCGATCCAAAAACGTTCCGACGCCAATACAGTCCAAGTTGCGGAAGCAGCCTATGTGGAGATCGACAAAATCCAGGATGAACTAAAAGACGTCAAGATTACGGTGGTCATGGATAATGCAGCCTATATCAAGGCTTCACTGTATTCGGTCGCGGAGCATGGGGTTATCGGCGCTCTCCTGGCGGTACTGGTCCTGTATATTTTCCTGCGAAATATCCGTTCTACCCTGATTATTGCTTCAGCTATCCCGATTTCCATTATTGCGACGTTTTGTCTGTTATATTTTACCGGCATTACGCTGAATCTGATGACGCTGGGCGGATTAATGCTTGGTATTGGCCGTCTGGTTGACGATTCGGTCGTGGTGCTCGAAAATATCTACCGCTTCCGACAGAACGGCTATTCCAGGGTCGAAGCGGCAGTGAAAGGATCTTCGGAAGTAATCATCGCTGTCATGGCTTCCACGCTAACGACGGTCGCAGTCTTTTTGCCGATCGTCTTTGTTCAGGGATTAACCTCCACATTGTTCCGGCAGTTTGCCTTGACAATCGCATTTTCACTCGGTGCATCGCTGGTTGTTTCGATGACGGTTGTCCCGATGCTCGCTTCCAAGCTGCTGAAAGTAGAGCGGAAGAATCAGTCGACTGGTTCTATTGATGCAGGGAAGACGGGGGAAACGGATAAAGCATATGAAGCATCCGAAACAGTGAAAGTAGCCATAACGGATGCAGCGGAAGATGAAGAAAATGGCAGGGGATTCTTCCGAACTCCTGCGTTCCTGGCGAAAGCCCACGATAAATTTGACCAGGGCTATGAAGCGCTGCTCCAGGGGTATAAGAAACTGCTCAGATGGGCCCTGGGCCACCGAAAACGCGTTTTTATCGTTACAACCATTATCTTTGTCGTTTCCATTGCCTCTGTTGCCGCTGTTGGGACAGAATTCTTCCCGACGACGGATGAAGGCATGCTCTCGATCAGCGTTACGCTTCCTGACGGGGCAAAGGTCGGCGATACCTCGGCGGTCATGCGTGAAATTGAAACGAAGATAGAAGATATTCCCGAGATCGATACCATCTTCCTGGATGCCGGATCATCCGGAACCATGAGCCTGACAGGCGCACAAGGCAACGTTGGTACCTTTACTGTGAAGCTGCTTCCTTTAACGGATCGGAAACGCGGCGTCGTGGAGATCTCCGATGAAATCCGGGACCGGATTAAGGACGTACCGGGGGCCAAAACCAGTGTCGCAGCAAGCCAGTCCGTGATGAGTGCCGGTGATCCGATCAGCATCACCATCAAAGGTGAAAATCTGGATCAGCTGAAGAAGATCGGAGACGATTTTGTCACCGTGATTAAAAAAGTCCCGGGAACCCGCGAAGTTAAATCCAGTTATGAAGACGGAATACCGGAAGTTGAAATCAACGTGGACCGTAAGGCGGCCAGTCAGTATGGTCTGAGTGCCGGAACAATCGCCTCTGCGGTAAAAGCATCGATCAGCGGGGCAACCGCGACACAGTTTAAATACAATGGGACCGAAATTGATGTAAAGATCAAAGGGGACGAAACGTTTAACCGGAATCTCCAAGCCCTTGAGCAAATTCCCATTACCACGAGCCTCGGCTATACCGTTACGTTGGGCCAAGTGGCGGATGTTTCCGTCAGCCGCGGTCCTGTCAGCATCAGCAGGGACAACCAGGCGAGGACCCTGACGGTCTCCGGTCAGATCAGCGGCAGGGATGTCGGCAGTGTCTCCAAAGATATTCAGACGGCGCTGGCAGATTACCGGATGCCGAATAATTATACCTATGAAATGGGCGGACAGCAGCAGGAAATGGTCGATGCATTCAGTGACCTGTTCCTTGCGCTCGGACTTGCCGTGATTCTGGTCTATATGGTCATGGCTTCCCAATTTGAGTCGCTGGTTTATCCGTTTGTCATCATGTTTTCCATCCCGCTTGGATTTGCCGGAGCGTTCTTAGGATTATTCATCACCGGCAAACCATTAAGCGTTATGGGGATTATTGGTATTATCATGCTGGCCGGTATTGTCGTTTCCAATGCCATCGTTCTGGTCGACTATATCAATACACGACGAAGAACGTACAAGGAGGACGTGCATGAGGCAATCATCAATGCAGGACCGATCCGCTTGCGGCCGATCATCATGACGACGCTAACGACTGTTCTGGCCATGCTGCCGCTTTCACTCGGGATCGGGGAAGGCTCGGAGTTTCAGGCGCCGATGGCCATTGTCGTTATCACAGGTCTCCTATTTTCAACCCTGGTTACCCTGGTGCTGATTCCGGTCATGTATTCTTTCACGGATGATCTGTCCAACAAATTCAAACGCAAATTCAGAAAAGACAAAAAGTCTAAACCGGTGATCGCAGTAAACACGGATCAGCATACCCTTTAACCTGTAACAAGGGAAAAAGCTTTACTCAAAAAAAGCTGTAATTAAAAGACGAAGAATTTGATTTTACAGGCATCGGATCGGATAAAGGGGGGAACAACGGTGACCAAGGAACGGAAAAAAACTGAAATCCTCCAGGCAGCCGGCAAAGTATTTTATATCAAAGGCTTTGAAGGAACAAAAGTGGACGATGTCGCCAAAGAAGCCGGGATCGGCAAAGGGACCGTCTATGAATATTTTGACAGCAAGCAACAGCTCTTTGAGGAAATGGCCGTTTATAACTGCGAAGAGCATGGACGCAATATTCAGGACATTTTGGAAAAAGGAGGCTCTTTCAAAGAAAAAATCAGAGTTTTGGCAAAATATCAGGCAGAGCTGGTCAAGGAGCATATGCCGATTGCCAGGATGATGTCCTGTTCCAAGATTATGGCCAGGGAGATGGGAGCGGTCTTTATCGAACAGAATATCCGGGTCGGAGAGATTATCAAAAAGCAAGTCCTACAGGCCATGGATCAAGGGGAAGTCAGGGCTGATATCGATCCGGAATTTGCTTCGGCGGCAATCATGGGCACAATCATGCAGTATTGCGGTAAAAGAGTGATATTTGCTGAGGCCATGCCTGAGGAAGCGGACTACGATAAAATCGTTCAGGTCCTGATGTCGGGAATTGGAATGAAGCCGGATGATAACAGAAGATAGTGAGCAGATCATAAAAAATTAAAAAACAGGTACGTTCCCGATGGGCTCAAGGTGCTCTCTTCGGGACGTACCTGTTGTTATGTAAAAGTAGAATGTTGACTCGAATATAGCTTCGTTATATCTTAAAATTCAGCTTGATGACGCCGACCTTGACAAGGGCCCTATAGAAAATACAGGCCAGCGGGAACAGGAATACGCCGAGGACCCCCATCACTTTGAAACCAATCCAGATACTGATCAGGGTCGTCAGAGCGCTTAAACCGATGCGCTCGCCCAGTATCTTGGGTTCAATCACTCTCCGTACGACAATGATAATGATATACAGAATGGCCAGACCTGCGGCCAAGAACAGCTGATCCTGGAAAAGTGAGACAACAGCCCAGGGCATTAGCACGGATCCGGTACCGAGGATCGGCAGGATATCTACGATTACGATCAACAATGAAATGACTGCCACGTATTTTACATGGAGGATAGCGAGACCGGCAAAAGCAATAATATAGGTGATTGTGCTCAAAATGACCTGCGCTTTTAAAAACCCTAATGTAGCATTGCGTAAATCACCCAGGACGTAAACAGCTTTCAGCTTGGAAGAGTCTTTGAAGAAGGAGTAGAAGAAACGGTGGATATTGCCTAACTGGAATGTGAACAGGAAAACGGATACCAGGTAGATAATCGACAGGAAGAACATGTTCGGTATCGCCGCGGAGATACTAAGCGTTGAGGAGCCAATCGCAGATACCAGGTTGATGTTAGCCAGGTCATTGATCCATTTCATGATCATATCGTTTATTTCGGGAGGCAGCAATCCGATCGTTTCCTGGATACGCCCCGTAAGGTTCAAAAACCAAACCTGAATTGCCGGGCCGTTCGATTGAATAAAGTCAAGCAGGTCCAAAAACTGAACATAGAGCTTACTGATGATCAGGTAGAGGAAAATAACAATACTGGCAAGAAAAAACAGGTAGGTCACAGACACCGAGAGTGTCTTGCTTTTAAATCTAGAGACCCTGCTCAACCATGCTGCTGCAGGTTCCAGAAAAAGGGCCGTTAAGTAAGCAAGGACAAATGGCATAAAATGCGGAAGAATCTTATAAAGGCCATATGGAATGACGAGGGTTGCAACAATGATTAATACGGCGATAAATACTTTTTTGGAGTAATCAAGAAGATTTGACATTGTCCGAACCTTTCTTATCAGCGATGATTAGAAAAATATGTTTTTTAAAATAGTCCTGTTTAGATAATATTATCGGAAAAGCCTTGAATATGCAATCAAAGTCTGGGAAGCGCATGACAAATAATCCTGAAACGGAAAGGGTAATGCCCGTTTTCGTCGAATTACTGCTAAGATAAAAAGTTTTGAACAAAACTTAAACGAAGCCTGAACATGCAAGATCATTGAATTTAGGCCGGACCTGCAAATCATACAGGAGGGAAAAAAGAACGTGAAATTTGGTAAAAGTCTAAGGTTTTTGATGACAGTGCTCCTGGTATTCTGTCTGGGGTTGGGACTTCCGCTGCAGGCTTATGGCGCGGAAAACGATGCTCTGGATGAAGTCAGAACAATTTTGCAGGAGCAATATGTCGATGTTGTTCCGGATGAGATACTGAACGCGCCGACGGTCGAAAAAATGCTTCAAAGGTTGGGTGATAAATACACCGAGTATATGACCGCGGCCGAATATGATGACATGATCAGTTCACTGAATATGTCCTTTTCCGGAATCGGGATAGAACTGGAAATGGTACAGCAGGGGGTCAAGGTTACCCGGGTCATTCAAGGTTATGGGGCTGATAAGGCCGGAATCAAACAAGGGGATATTATCCTCGAAGCAGATGGCTATTCCCTGGCGGGAAAGACCTCGGAATATTGCGCCGGCAAACTTCGGGGGCCGGAGGGAACCAAGGTCCGGGTAAAAGTCAAAAGAAACGCTCAAATCCTGAACTTCACTGTCGTACGGATGAAGATCGCGATGCCGCTGGCTGAAGGTCAGGTGCTGGAAGGGCATATTGGCTATATCGCAGTTAATTCCTTTGGAGAGGATGTTGCAACGCAGTTCGGCAAGCAGGCCCTGACCCTGCAGGAAAAAGGCGTAGACTGCTGGATTATTGACCTGCGTAATAACTCCGGAGGGTATACAAAAGCGGCAATGGAGCTGTTGGGTTATTTTATCGGGGATAAAAGCGCGTATATCATGAAAGCAAGGGGAAACCTGGGTATTGTCGATACAGCCGTCAAGCAGGCTTTCACGTTGGAAGGGCCGATTGTCTTGCTGATCAATGGGTATACGGCAAGCGCTTCTGAGATTACATCGGCCGCGCTGAAGGACTATGGCAAGGCGACCGTCATCGGGGAAACGACCTACGGTTCAGGCCGGGTTAAGGCTTTGATACCATTAAGCAACGGGGACTATTTGAAAATGTCCGTTTACAGGTTTTTCTCTCCGTACTATAACCCGATTGATGAGATCGGAATCAAGCCTCATTTGGATTTGACCGGCGTCAATGAGCTGAATACGGCTGTTTTGATGCTTAAAAACTATAAGGCTGATGAGAAAGTGAATGGCACAGGAGACAACTCAGCAGATAACGCAGGAGATAAGGCTGAAGATAAATCACAAGATAAATCAGGGTATATTCAGCTGGAGGCGGGCCCTTATGTTTATCCGCTTTCGGTAAAAGAGCTTCGTCAAACCGAAAATTGGGTACTTGGCAAGAAAATTCTGGATTCAGCTTATGTAACCACAACACTTAAACTCGGAGGCCCGAACGGTTGGGAACCATTTCCTGAAGAGGTTCTCCAGGACCGCTGGCAGATCTACTACCCGGGATATGAAAAGTCCGGAGATCTTAAGAATATCCCGCTCGATAAGGTGTTCAACGTGAGCTTTAACCGGGAAATGGATTGGAATTCCATAACGGCAGACAGCATTGAGCTGATCAATACTGCGACAGGAGAAAGAGTCAAGTGCGCATACACGTTTGTCGATCAGCAGCGTATGACTGTGAAACCGGCAACGAAACTTCAGGCCGATACCGGGTATTGGCTGGTGATTCATCCTACAATCAAGGATGCTAAGGGCCAGGCAATTACCGGGGGTGTAGCGTCAGCCACAACGGTCAAATAACTTTTCTTTGTGATTCTTATAACAAATAACGTATAAAAATCACCTTTTATGGGAAAGAATAGAAATAGATTAATCCCAAGAGGTGATTTTTTTTGGAAGACCGACGATGCCGGAAGGGTTTGGCAGTGATGCTGACCACGGCGATTATCCTGACTGCTACTGCCCAGACAGTATATGCTGTACCTGAAAAATCAAGAGAATTGCTCTATTCCCGGGTATTGGAAATCCAACAGACTGTCCTTGAGGATGTCATGTCAGATGCCAGAGACATTATTCTGACGAAAGCAAATGAGAATCGTATATTTCGAATTCTTTTGGACAAATTTTCCGGACAGCCGGAAAATCAGATTTCCTTTGTGATCGAACAGCTGCCTTTGAAAAATAAAGTTATTGCCGCAAACATAAAATCAGATACGGTGATTGAGGCGGCTAAACTGGCCGAATCGGCTGATTCAGCAGATTTAATTAATTCGGTGGATTCAGCCAGGGAGCCTGAAAGGGTTACTTCGGATATTTCCCGCAGCAGTCAAATTGTTTATGACCAGGAAGATGTGATACTTTTAGCAAAAATTATTTATGCGGAAGCTCGTGGAGAAAGCTTTGAAGGTCAGGTTGCCGTAGGGGCAGTGGTTCTGAACAGGGTGGAAAGCCCGAAGTTCCCGGATACGATCCGGGAAGTCATTTACCAGCCGGGACAGTTTTCTGCAGTCCTTGACAGGCAGATTGAACTGACACCGGGAGATGAGGCCTATCAGGCTGCGCTGGAAGCTCTTGAGGGGCAGGATCCAAGTGAGGGCGCTCTCTTCTATTACAATCCGCGGACAGCGACCGACAATTGGATCAAAACCCTAGATGTTGTAAAAAACATCGGAAACCATAATTTCTGCGTCTAACACAGGAAGATATATGGTTAATAAGATCAAAAAAGGGTATATGGCTATAAAATTATAAGACTTAGGGTCCTTTCCTCAAAGGAAGGCAGCTGAAGCAAATCAAAAGATTTGTCTGCAGCTGCCTTCTGTCGTGAAGAACACTTAAATAAGCCTGTGATAAGTCTGGGGGCCACAGTTCCGCTGTGAGCGGAGCATGGATTGCGTAGCGCGGCCTTTTGACGGCCACGGATGGCCTAATGTCGCGATGCCAAGGATGGCAAGGAGCGACGTGTCAAGGAGGACATAACGGCCGAAAGCGGAACTGTGGCCCCCAGACTTGCTTTAACAAAATGGTTTTATATATAAAAAGTTAAGTAAGCTTCGCGCTGTCACAGCTGCAGCCTGCTTTTCATATTATGACATAGCACAACACAGCGCAATTTGTAAACATACGAGGAGGTTAAAAGATGTTCGGACATAACAAAGGGTTAGGAATCTTTCCCCAGGGTATTGGGGGTATGCCCGGAGAATCAATGATGGGTATGACGCCAAGACAGCTCAATTTGGTCGCTTCGGAAGGCTTTAGCGGAAACGGAATGGCGACGATCGGAACGGATAACAATTTTTCGGTCATTGCGCACCTACCGCCGGCTCATACATTTAGTCCTCATGCTCCGGCAGTTTATGCGGCTTATCTGGTTGACGGCAAGGGAAAAAACGGATTTTATGCAGGAACGCTAAGACCTGCCGGCAATGGAATGTATCAGGCCAATTTCAGGAGTCCTGTGCCACTCGTACATTATGACAAAGTTGTCATTTCACTGGAGAGCCCGCAGTCCATCATGCAGTCCCCGCAGGGTCCTATTGTCATGAAAGTCAAAGAAGGCTTTTTCCCTGGGCTGGGACCGGTCAAAAAAGCCGGCAGCAATATGTGGGGAAAGGTGAGAGGCTTTGTCGGCAGCAGGTTCGGCAGCAAAGATGAAATCAGCCAGAATCAGCTTGCTCCCGGGCAAAATTCCGGGCAGATCCCTGCCCAGCCGCCAGTTCAGCAGTATTCCCAGCAGCCTCAAAATCAGCAGTATCCCAATTATTCGCAGAACCCTCAGTATCTTCGGAACTCACAGCAGCAGTATCCTCAGTATGCCGCCCAGCAACGTACTTATCCGCAGCAGGCTTATCCACGTTGGGGAACGCAGATGCAGCCAAACAGGCAAAGATATGACCGACCGTATATGCCTCAGGGCGGATATCAGCAGGGACCGGTTTATGGGGAGAATCCTGCTTCACAAGTTTCAGCTATGCAAAGTCCGATGATGCAAACTCCAGCGTCTCCGGCGCCGGTACAGCCTATGGAATTTCAACCGGCCGCTCAGGTCACAGAACAACCCAAGAGCCAGCCGATACAGCAAGTATCGCCTGACGAGCCGAAGGAATCATAACGGGTAGCAAAGTTCATTTTGACGGGGTCTGGAAAAATAAATATTAACCTGATAAGACGCACATGGCCGTAAAGGTCAGGTGCGTTTTAATGATTAACTGCTGTTTGCCGTATTGGCCGTATCCGTCCTGCCAAAAATGGTCAGCAGGCCATAGAGAATAAGGGAAGCCAGCGGTACAACGTATCCCGGAACATTGTCGATGGATTTGAGCTTAAAAGCATATAAGGTAGAAGCACGGCTTTGCACAGGCGTAAAAGGGACACTCAAAGAAACATTGATTGTCATTCCTTCCTTCGGAATCAACGGAGTTTGTGTCATCTTGAGTCGAAGTATTCGGTCCTCCCTTATAGCACTGATGTCCGGTAAGGACTGACCGTATCCTCCCGGAAAGAATATTCGGGCTGAAACCGGAACAGCGGACCATTTATAAAATAGGGCCGTTGCAAGTTCCAGACCGATAATAATAAAATACCCATGCGGAATCATAATTTTGGTCAGCGGGATGATCAGGGTGCCGACTGGACTGTTGTTACTTGGATGGAGTGCGTTGGAGATCAGGAGGGAGATATAAAAAGGAACCGCCGCCTCTATTATTTTCTCCCCAGTCAAAAGTTTGGCAGGAGCGATGTTCTGATAAATTTGACTACGGTGATGGAATACGGCAGACATTTTTTGCATTGGCCCCCTTTTAATTATTCCTTATTACTATTACTCGGATTATTTTTGTATTTCGGGTAGAGAAGGAAGTAAATAAATAAGATAAGCAAGGGGATAAATGTCTTTGGGAGTTTCTTAATTTCAAACATTTCAATGCCATAAATCAATACAAATTTGGTGCCGATACTTTGAGGCACTCTGGAGTAAGGTGCGATCAAAGCCAAATTAAACGCCAAACCTCTCGGTTCCAACGGAGTATCAGGTTTCTGCTGATTTCCTGTGTTATTACCACCTGCTCCGGCAGCATTTGTTTGGGAAGATGATGGCAGGCCATCAAGAAATAGCCTGATATCCGGATAAGCCTGCTGATATTGACTGAGAGCAGAAACTCCTGAGAAAGCAGAAGACCACTTTGCCAGCAGAGAAGTTGCGAGTCCAAGAGCAATAATAATCAGGTAACTGAGGGGAATACTTAATATTTTCAGCGGTATCAGCAATGCTGCGGTGGGGCTGTATCTATTTTGCGGAAACAAACTGTCAGTCAGAAAAAGGGTGAACGTTAAAGGGATAGGTGTTAAGGGCGGGAACATTTCTGCAGAGGAAGGACTTCCAAAGTATTGATTATTCGGATATGGGCCGTTGTTCAAGAACGTCATTTGAAAAATCTCCTATCCCTTATAATAAGAAAAGACAAACGGCAGAATAAGTCGTAATTTATTTGCTCTTGGGGTTTAACCGGCTTAGCAGTTCGGAGACATTGAGCCCTTCAGAGATTTGAAAGCCTTCCGGGATCGTCATGGCAGGGCCGTTTTTGTCTCCTCCGATCGTATCCAGAAGCTGCTGGGCAAGATTTTGGATTTCTTTGGGGAAAGGCAGTTGTTCGGCACTGGGCATACCGTAAATTGTGGTTGTGATCGTCAGGTTCACAGTTGCCATTATTTTCTCCAGATCTTGCTGGATGGAGAAGAAGCTTCGGATGGAAGGATATAGTTTAATCAGGCGCATTTTTAAGTCGATGAGCGCTAAGGTATCCTTTTCAGATACCACTTTGCTGAACATTTGAGCGGTCAGGATTTGACGCTCTTTATCCTGATATGCCGCAAAAGCTTTGGCAGCTTCAGGGTCGTTTTGGATTTCGGCTTCTGCTTCTTTCAGCCTTTGTACTTCCGGCGTTTGCAGAAGCGCTTCGCCGAGTTCACGTGCTTTAACAATGTATTCCATAAGAATCAAGCACCTCCTTATGTATCAGGTTATGCAGTTCAAAATGCTGGAGTGCCTTAAAATGCTAAACAAACTGTAACCAACAGGAAGCGAAGAACGAAAAAAGTTTTATTCGGGAAGGATTTAAGGGAAATATGTAGAAAAATATTGCCATGAGGAGGAATGAACATTGCGCACTTACCGTTTAGAGATTAGGGTTATTCAGCTTTCCATATTGATGGCTGTTATTGTATTGGTTTTTGGGTTTGTGAATGTTTGGAACGGAGGAACACCGGAACAGTCTGCCAGCGGCAGCTCAACAGTCCAGAGCGGCGGAGCAAGTAATGGGGGCGGTACAGAAAATGGAGCCGGCGATTCCAATGGTGATACCGTTTTGAATAGCAGCGGTACGACTGTCAATACCAAAATGGTGTGTCTGGGTGATTCATTTACATACGGTTACCCGGGTGAGCCAAGTAGTTCCTGGCCGCAGCATCTTGCGGATGTCCTGAAAGTGGAAGTGGTCAATGCCGGTCAGACTTATCAGAATGCATCCAGCCTGCTGGAGCGCTTTGAAGAGGATGTAATTGCTGAGAAACCGGGCACAGTCATTATTTTTGCCGGCGTTGGAGATGCGATCCGCGGCACACCACTGGAAGAATACCAAAACAATATCAAAGCCATGGTCGAAAAAGCCACGGCCAATCAAATCAAGCCTGTCCTGGTGCTGCCCATTCCTTTCCCTGACACGGATGAGCTCTATAAACAATACAGGGAATGGGAAGCGGCTTATGCACAGGAACAAAAGATTACAGCACTTGATTTTAAAGGGGTGCTGTTTGGCAACGGGGACGAGATCCTCAGAAAATATTCCGATGACGGGAGATATCCGAATAAGGACGGCTATCAGGCCATGGGCGATTATGCTGCCACAGTCCTGCAGTAATATTTAACGTATTAGCAAAGAGTCAGAGACAGCCTTCGGGCTGTCTTTTTGACGTCCACGGATGGACGAATGCCAAACAAAGATCCTGTGAATACCGGATTGCCATGTCAAGAGTCCTTCATACCGTGCTGCGTAGGATAGAGCTGGCGCTTCGCTTATACCATGGACGGCAAGAAACGGCAATATTAATGTGGTAAGAAGGCGGAGATAAATCCAAAGAAAATAAATCCGCCCAGTCCTCCAATAAAGGCCCAGACCGGGTGGTCTTCCCGGGACAGCGGCCATAATTCGGCCAGAACCAGAAACACCATTGCCCCAGCGGCCAGGGCTACAAAAAAACAGAGTGAGGTATGAACAAGTTCCATGGCCATCCTGCCGAGCAAGGCACCCAGCGGAGTAAATATTGCAATCAGGAGAGTCAGTGCCAGAATCTTCGGTTTCCTGATCCCGGCCATTACCAGAGGTGTAGCAGTGGCCATTCCTTCAGGCAGGTTATGCAGAGCAATGCCAAGGGCAATGAATGTACCCAATTGACCGGCGGATTCGTGCCCCGCAGCAATGGCCATTCCTTCAGGTATATCATGAAGCGCTATACCTGAGGCAATCAGGATGCCCATCCGTTTCAGACGGCTGTATCTGTGATTAGGCAGCTGACGGTTTCTTGCTTTGAGTAGTCTGTCGGCAGACGACATCAGTATTATACCGGCCAAAATCCCGCCCAGGAGGAGTCCCGGTTGTTTGAAGGATGCAGCCAGCGGCAAAAGATCAAAGGCCACCACAGCAAACATGACGCCTCCTGCTGCGGACAGCAGAACGGCCAGAAGCCAATCCGGAGGGTCTCCCAGAAAAAGCACAATCAGACAGCCGGCTGTTGTGGCCAGCCCGGCAATTGTACTGATATACAGCAGATACAGCGGAGATTGAAAGTCCAGGAGCATTTTTTCACCCGATTCCTTCGGCAAATTGTCAGTAAATTTGACAGGGCCTTATGAATCTTATTTTCAGACTTCAATAAATATTCGCACTGCCTAAAAACTTCTGAGACGAATTGAATAGAAAACTTCTTTATTGGAAATAATTCACATAGAAAGAAGTTTTTTGTATATAATTTTTTACAAGGTACTGGGAGAGGGAAATTAAATGTTAATATTTGTGAATAAAAGCATAATAAAGTTAATTGTCTGTCTGGTCTTGTGTTTTAGTTTTTTGGCGATCAATCCCTGCGGCCAGTCAGCAAACAGCGCGGAAACCGAAGCGTATGACAGTACAAGTCTCATTCGATTTCATGTTATTGCGAATTCGGACAGTGAACAGGATCAGCTGCTGAAATATGCGGTGAGGGATGAAGTTTTGAAGGCTGCTTCCCCGAACCTGGCTGAATCACAATCCCTGGCCGAATCCAGAGAAATACTTCTGAGCATGGAAGGCCAGTTGCTGGAGATCTCCAGGAGTGTGGTCAAAGAGTGGGGAAAAACTTATCCGGTGACCCTTGACTATGGTGTATTTGCTTTCCCGACAAAATCTTACGGCAATATTGTACTCCCGGCGGGAGACTACGAAGCGGTTGAGATCAAGATAGGAAATGCTGAAGGAGCTAATTGGTGGTGTGTTTTGTTCCCGCCTTTATGCTTTGTTAATGTTGAGGAATCCACATCACTTCCTGTTGACGGCAAGCCTGCAGTACCGCTGAATACAGCGGCCAAACAAAAAAAGCCGACCTATCAGGGGAAGGAGATCGGCTTTTATCTGGAGCGTTTTTTCTAGTACTTTATTAACCCTATAATGATCATATTGTGGAAAACAATTTTCCGCAATAAAGCGTTGCCGTCAATATATGAAGATTAGGTTTTACATGGTACTATATCCCAAGGATCTCTTTGAGTCGGCGGGCCTGAGTGCGGCTGACTGGGACTTCGCTTTTGTCCTTGTCCTGCACGATCACAGTATACGTACCATTAAAGTAAGGGACGAGCTCCCTCATTTTTTTTATATTGACCAGATAGCAGCGGTGGGTTCTGAAAAAAGTTTTTGGATCCAGTCTGGATTCCAAATCCCGCAGCGTATAACGGGTCAGGTAGAAGTCGGCTTCTGTTTTGACGTAAACATTGTCCTTGTCTGTGGAAATATATATAATTTCTTCCGGCCGGATCAGGATGGTTTTCCCGTTATGTTCAGCAGCAATCACTTCCAGGGGTTTGAATTCGGGGATATCCTCCTTGACCGGTTCGGCTTTGGGTTGAACGGGAGCAGGTGTTCGGCGCTTCCTTACCGTATTTAAGGCTTCTTCCAGCCGCTTGGGATGAATCGGCTTAAGAAGATAATCGTAAGCATGAACACTGAACGCATCAAAAGCAAATTCCTCATGGGCGGTCGTAAAAATCACCGCCGGTTGTTTCGGGCTCTGGGAAAGCTTTCTGGCAAGTTCAATACCGTTTAAGCCGGGCATATTGATATCGAGAAAAATGACGGAATAGTCGACACTATCAATCAGTTCCATGGCTTCAAGCGCGTTTTCTGCTTCCCCGACAATTAGCACGTCTTCAAATGATTTCAAGAGATAGCGTAGTTCTTTACGGGCCGGAGATTCATCATCGACCAGCAAGGCTCTTATTTTCATATTTTCTGACCTCCCTGAATTCTATTTCTTTGGGACAAAGCATATTATCTTTTTAGAAATTTCTTTTTAGCGGACATTTTTATTATTATTTAGAAAGGAGAACTTCCTATGAGAAAAATACGGCTGCTGCTGACTTTCATTCTGTTGATCGCAGTCATTACACTTCTGGTCGGCTGCAATATCCTGAATGATCTGATCAAGGAAGGCGGAGGTAATGCTCCTTTAAGCAAACTTCTGGATAAGACTGCTCAGGAAGACACGGTTGAAGTGACTACAAAATCTCAGCAGACGGAACAAACTGTAAAACTTTATTTCGCAGATGCTGACGGAAAAGTCTTAATCGAAGAGAACCGAACAATTCCCAAGACACTGAGCCTGGCTCGCGAAACAGTAAGCCAATGGTTGCTGGGGCCGGCCGGAAAATCAAGCGCTTATCCGATGGTGAACCCTCAGACGGTGTTATTGGACATTGGAATCAAAAACGGCATTGCCACAGTAGATCTTAGCAAGGAATTCCTTGAGCCTTACAGCAATGTCTCGGCCGAAACTGCTCTTTATGGTTTAGTCAACACCTTGACTCAGTTTCAAACTGCCCAAATCGTGAAGATCCGGGTCGAGGGGCAGGACATTCAAACCTATCGCGGAATCGGTCTGGAGAACTTAAGGTACCGTAATGATTTGATCGGCTACGCCTCAGGGACCGTGCAGGATGATGAAGTAACTGCTGAAGTATCCCCAAGCGGAATCAATCTTTTTGGACAATAACTTCAATATTTTACCATTTGTTGAAAAGATCAAGATACGTTATGATATTAATTATATAACACCTATCGTTAAAATCATCAATAATATTTGAATTATGAAAATTTTACTAGTGTTAATTTCCGGAATATGGTAAAATACTGTAAAAATGATATGTGCTAATATATACTTATATATAGGGGTTATCTATTTGATTTTTTGAGGTGGGGTGTTCGCATGTTAGAGAACAGAGAGTTAGCAGGTCATCTTGACCATTTGCTTCAGAGGCTCACCGTTTCTACCCAAAGGCAAAAGAGTGATTTTGCAGAAAAGCTTGGTATTTCCCGTCAGCAGTTTGAAGTTTTAACGATTATTTTTGAAAAGGGTCAGATTACGATGGGTGAGCTTTGCAAGGAAATTTCTTCAGCCTGCAGTACGGCAACGGATCTGGCTGACAAGCTGGAAAGAGCCGGCTATGTGGAGCGAATCAGGGAAAAACGGGATCGCAGGATCGTAAGGCTTAATATTTTACCCAAGGGAGAAAAACTGGTTAAATCGGTAATTGAGACAAGGACCGAAAGGCTTGAAAGTATTCTGGAATCTTTTGAACAGGAAGACCGGATGCGTATTATCGGCATTCTGGAAACCTTATCCGATAAATATGAGAGGCTTTCCAGAAAAGAATAAAAGTCAAATACAACAGTTATCAAACATTTTTGTCGAAGTAAGATCTTCTCGGCAAAGATGTTTTTTTTGACGGCAAACCTTTTTTAAAAGTTATATTTCTTGAATCCCGTATTTGCGCTATACTGAATAAAAGTGTTCCGGACAAAAAGCGGAGGTAAATTGTGAAAGAGATTCATGTTAACGAGGTCATTTCTGCAGTGGAGAGACTGTGTATTGAGGCGAACTGTATTCTGAATCAGGACGTTATTGATGCTTTAAACAAGGCTCTTGGCACTGAGGAATCCCCCCAGGGCAGAGAAGTACTTCAGCAGCTTTTGGAAAATGCGGAGATTGCAGGCAAAGAAAATATACCGATATGTCAGGATACCGGGATGGCGGTATTGTTTGTAGAAGTCGGCCAGGACCTGCATATTATCGGTGGAGATTTGACGGGAGCCCTGAATGAGGGCGTGCGCAGGGGCTATGAAAAGGGTTTTTTGCGTAAATCTATCGTCAAAGATCCTTTTAACAGGATTAATACCGGAGATAATACACCTGCAGTTATTCATTATGAAATTGTATCAGGGGACAAGATTGGGATTACGATTGCACCGAAAGGGTTTGGCAGTGAAAACATGGGTGCCTTGAAAATGTTTAAGCCTTCGGATGGTTTGCCTGCAGTAAAGAATTTTGTTGTGGAAACGGTGGATAAAGCCGGGCCTAATCCCTGTCCACCTATCGTGGTTGGAGTTGGACTCGGAGGTACGATGGAAAAGGCTGCCTATTTGGCTAAAAAGGCCCTGCTTCGTCCGATCGGGGAATCGAATCCGGTTGAAGAATATGCCCGGCTGGAACAGGAGCTTCTGACCCAAATTAATCATTTAGGGATAGGTCCCCAGGGTTTTGGCGGCCGGACGACAGCGCTGGCCGTAAATATTGAGGTATTTCCGACGCATATTGCAGGGCTGCCCGCAGCTGTCAATATTAATTGTCATGTTACCCGACATTGTCAGGTGATTTTGGAAGGGAGGGTTCCTTCCTGTGAGTAATAATAAAACGGTTGAAACCCGAAAAATTTCAGTACCGCTGGATGATACCACTGCTGCTTCTCTCAGATGCGGTGAAAAGGTGCTGATCAGCGGAGTCGTCTATACCGGAAGAGATGCGGCTCATAAGAAAATGGCTGAGGCCTTAGCCCAGGGAGAGGAACTGCCCTTTGATATGAAGGGACAGGTGATCTATTTTGTGGGACCCGCCCCGGCTTCTCCAGGTAAAGTTATCGGATCTGCCGGACCGACAACCAGTGGCAGAATGGATGCCTATTCTCCTAGTCTGCTGGCCAAAGGTTTAAAGGGGATGATCGGAAAAGGGCTTCGTTCTCCTGAGGTCATACAGGCCATCAGGGAAAACGGTGCAGTCTACTTTGGGGCGATCGGCGGTGCGGGAGCACTCCTGGCTTCCTGCATCAAGGAAGCTGAGGTCATTGCCTATCCGGAACTCGGAACGGAGGCAGTCCGGAGACTTGTTATCGAAGATTTTCCTGCCATTGTCCTGATTGACAGTCTCGGGCAGAATCTTTACGAGACAGGAAGGAAAGAATATCAAATATTGGGGTGATGGTTTGTTCTATCCTTTTGAACTAGAAAGGTACCTCGAAGAATTGCTTCCTGCCAGGGAAGGGCTGCTTCAAGAGATGGAAAGCGTTGCCTTGGAGGAAACAATCCCTGTGGTTACACCGGCGGTCGGTCACTTCCTTGAGCTAATGGTCAAGATGACGGATGCCAAACGTATTCTGGAGATCGGTACGGCGATCGGTTATTCCACCGTTTATCTGGCCAGAGGTGCAGCCGAAACCGGAGGCAAGGTTTATACATTGGATATGAACAGAGGGAGGCTCAACAGAGCAGAAGAATATCTGAAAAAGGCCGGGCTTGCCCATTTGGTTGATTTCAGCTGTAAGAATGCGCTGCACTGCCTGCCGAAACTGACGGAAACATATGATTTGATATTTGTAGATGCAGCCAAAGGGGAGTACCTGGATTACCTTGATCTTATCACACCGCTCATTTCCCCTGGCGGGGTTCTGGTGGCGGATAATGTTCTATTCAGGGGCTGGGTTGTGCCTGGTTCGGTTTTTGACCGGAAATATGATCGAATGGTCGGTTGTATGAGGGATTTCCTGCAGCACTTGGCCTGTCTGCCGGAATTTGAGGTAAGCGTACTTCCGTTTGGCGACGGCATTGCGCTGGCCAGAAAAAACAAGTAGGAAATTCAGGCAAGATACGAAGTGAGGATTAACGTATTTAAATAGGATATTTGGTTAATGTATTTGGTGAGGATATTAGGATATTAGGATATATGAGGAGAAATGATGTCAGGTAAGAAGGCTGCGAACGGGTTTCTTGCAATTGTCAGCGGATTGATTCTAATCGCTGTCATGTTGCTGACGGTGATTGAACTATGCGTCTTTGATCTCAATTTCTTCCGGTCGGAATATAACAAACTGGACACGGTATCTGTGACCGGGATGCCGGAAAAAGATCTGATGGTGACGACCACGGAACTGCTGGCTTATATCCAGGGGGACAAGGATAACCTTGAAATCCGTGCAGAGATTAACGGTCAGGAAAGACAGGTGTTTAATCAGCGGGAAATCGTACATATGGCAGATGTTCAAAGGTTGTACCTGAGCAGCCGCATGGTCCGCAACGCAGGTCTGATTGTCCTGTTTCTGTTTCTGATCTTACTAAGGATAAGCAACGGGAAGAAATACTTCCGTTCCTGGGCCAGCGGCTTTCTGGCCGCGGCAGTCATATTTCTCTGTATATTCGGGGCAGTAGGGATTGCGGTCTGGCGGGATTTTCAAGTGTTCTGGGACAGCTTTCACTATCTGATTTTTACAAATGACCTTTGGCTGCTTGATCCGGAGACCGATATCCTGATCCAAATGGTGCCGGAGCAGTTCTTCTTTGATCTGGTTATCAGAATTCTGGCTCTTTTTGGCTCTGCTGTACTGATCCTCGCTCTTGTCGCTGCAAGAATCCGGTTCGTCTATCAGAAAGTTTAAGTACCGTTGAGCTTGATAACCGGTTATACAATTGATAAATATTAATAATTTTTTAAGAACAGAAAGGAAGCTTGATAATATGCTAAGATTTGATGGAAGACAACCCGATGAAATCCGACCTGTGAAGATTACCAGGAAGTTTACGGACCTTCCCGAAGGCTCCGTCCTGATTGAGGTCGGGAAAACCAGGGTGATTTGTACGGCTACTGTTGAAGATAAAGTACCGCCATTTAAAAAGGGGACCGGCAGCGGCTGGGTTACAGCGGAATACTCTATGCTTCCGAGGGCGACGGCCGTGCGCAATCAGCGTGAGGCTTCCAAGGGAAAATTGGGCGGAAGGACAATGGAGATTCAGCGGTTGATCGGCAGGGCGCTGCGTTCCATTGTCGATCTGAGTAGACTTGGAGAAAGGACCATCTGGCTGGATTGTGATGTCCTTCAGGCAGACGGCGGGACCAGGACAGCTTCGATTACGGGTGCTTATGTTGCCCTGGCTGATGCTGTAAACTACCTGCTCAAAAATCAATTGATTAAGCAGGACCCTTTAATAGACAGTATTGCGGCCATTTCTGTAGGCAAAGTAGATGGGATACCTGTAGCCGATCTTGCCTATGAGGAGGATTCCAAAGCCGAAGTCGATATGAATATTGTGATGACCGGTTCGGGGCGTTTTGTAGAGATTCAGGGTACTGCAGAAGGTCAGCCGTTTGACCAAGAGGATCTGAATGCATTCTTAAACCTCGGGGAATCGGGTATTCAAAAACTCAGCGCTTTGCAGAAGGAAGCGCTGGCCAAAGAGCTTCCGGTAGCATAGTCCGAAGGAGGTTTGTAAGGATGCAGGTCTTGCTTGCGACAATGAATAAGGGCAAAGTAATGGAACTGGAGGAATTGCTTAACGACGAAAAAATCGAAATTCTGTCGTTAAGCGATCTTCCGGATTATCAGGAGGTTGAAGAGTCTGGCAGTACATTTGCCGAAAATGCTTTTATTAAGGCGCGGGCTGCCTGCGCCGCGGGAAAAATGATTACGCTGGCAGACGATTCAGGGCTTGAAGTGGATGCTCTGGCGGGAGCACCCGGCATTTTTTCGGCACGCTATGCCGGGGAACCGAAAAATGATGAGCATAATATAGAAAAACTTCTGACAGACCTGGAAGGCGTACCTGAGGAAAACAGGACTGCCCGCTTCCGCTGTGCACTGGCGATCATCTGTCCTGACGGCCAGGAATATTTGACGGAGGGATCGGTTGAAGGAAGAATACTGACCGAGAGAATTGGAACCGGTGGGTTCGGTTATGACCCTGTGTTTTACCTGCCTGACCTCCAGAAAACGATGGCGGAGCTTAGTCTGGATGAAAAAAATTGTCTCAGCCACAGAGCCCGGGCTTTTGCAAAAGCAGTTCCATTGCTGACAGCATTAATGAAATCATTTTGATCGTTATTTTGATAGTAAAATGACAATCTGAGGTATAAAAAGATCAATAGAAATTTGAAGAAATTTGAAATGCATAAAATTAAAATGTTTCTTGACTAGTTTTTTCTCTTGGGATATACTATTCATTGTCACAAAAAGCGGCGGGGTATAGCGCAGTTTGGTAGCGCGCCTGCCTTGGGAGCAGGAGGCCGGGGGTTCAAATCCCTCTGCCCCGACCATAATCAATGCTGCAGTGATTAAAACATGCGCCTGTAGCTCAGCCGGATAGAGCATCTGCCTTCTAAGCAGGTTGTCGGGGGTTCGAATCTCTCCAGGCGCACCATTTTTCATTTAAAAGTGTATTTCTCAAAAACAAAAAAATATTCATGGTGGATGTGGCGAAGTGGTTAACGCACCGGATTGTGGCTCCGGCACTCGTGGGTTCAAGTCCCATCATTCACCCCATATAAAAAGATTAAGCTTTATCGCAAGATAAAGCTTTATTATTAGGAATGATGGGACTTGAACAGGAAATGCGACCTATGGAAGCATTTACCCGCCCCGGCGTGATAGCCGCGAAGCGACGGAGCAAGTCCCATCATTCACCCATCAGTAATTCTCCTAATGGCTTCAATTGAATAATCCACTTCCTTGTTGGTATTATAGTGCCCAAATGAGAAGCGTAGAGTTCCGGTTGGATAAGTTTTCAATGTTTTATGAGCATTTGGAGCGCAATGCAAACCTACCCTTGTCATCACGCCATAGCGATTGTCAAGTTCAAACGAAATCTCGGCAAGATCGCGTTTGGTGGTCTGGATGGATACAACCGCTGTGCGATTGATTATATCCGGCCTCCCAATAATCCGAATATCCGGTAATGATTTCAGCTTTTTCAAAAAACGGGCGGTCAATTCGAGTTCTTTTTCTCGAATCTTATCAATGCCTGTTTCCAATAGATACCGCAAAGCTGCATGAAGTCCGAAAATTCCCGGAAGATTCATCGTGCCTGCTTCAAATCGGTCCGGCATGAAGCCTGGTACTTCCTCTGTATGGGATAAACTCCCCGTTCCGCCGCTGATAAGGGGGTTTATTAACGGAAACATAGCTTCTGTCGTGATAAAGCCGCCGATCCCCTGCGGTCCCAGTAAACCCTTGTGTCCGGTAAAAGCGAGGACATCAATACCCATTGCTTGCATATCGATTGGAATAACTCCAGCCGTCTGGGCACTATCAATAATAAAAGCCAACCCCTGTTCTTTGCAAAAACTGCCTACTTTCTGAATAGGAAGAAGTGTCCCGCAAACGTTGGAAGCGTGGGTCATGACGATCGCTTTAGTGTTCGGCCTGAGCAGCCTGGGTACTTCTTCGAACAATAACTCTCCATCCTCAGTACAGGGAATCCTGTCAAATTCTACTCCGGAAGTTTGAAGCTGGATCAAAGGCCGCATGACCGCGTTATGTTCCATTGCTGAAACAAGCACATGATCGCCATTATGCAAGAAGCCTTTTAAGATCATATTTAAACTAGTTGTGATATTTGGAGTGAAAATAACGTTTTTACAGTTGGGGTAATTGAATAACTCACAAATGAGTTCTCTGGTTTCAATCACAATTTCATCCGCTGTATAGGCACTTTCGTAGCCACCCCGACTGATATTTGCACCGATACTCTGCATGTAGTGCACTACTGCAGCAGAAACTGAAGCTGGTTTAGGAAAAGTTGTACAAGCATTATCAAAATATATTTTGGTGAGATTCATTTTTTCCCTTTCTAACTGATGTTATTCAGCTTATATTATAGCTCAATTTTGTTGCGTTAATATATTGGAATAATCTATTCATAAAGACTTTTATTATTGAAAATTTCAATTTTTTTTTATAAACCTATTATGGTAATATTATCTCCATATGTTAGACACATAATGTCTAAATAATGATATTACAGAAGGAGGTCATTGAAGAGTGATCAAAAACGAAAAGATTGTAATTGTTATCGCTGGAATTATCATTGGTATTATTTCTGTCACACTGGTGCTTCTAGGCAATCCAGCCAATATGGGCTTTTGTATTGCCTGCTTTGTCCGCGACACGGCAGGTGCGCTGGGTTTGCATCGGGCCACTGCCGTCCAATACATACGACCGGAAATTATTGGTTTGGTTTTGGGATCCTGTCTGATGGCTTTAAGTAAAAAAGAATTCTCACCGCGAGGTGGTTCTTCCCCTTTAACGCGGTTTATTCTTGGATTTTTTGTTATGATCGGAGCGCTGATGTTCCTGGGATGCCCCTTCCGGATGATTCTACGACTTGCCGGCGGAGACTTAAATGCTCTCGTTGGCTTGGTTGGATTCATCTGTGGCATTTTAGCAGGGATATTCTTCCTTAACAGGGGCTATACATTAAAAAGAACCTATAGTCTTCCGAAAATTGAGGGAGTCATATTCCCGGTGATACAAATTGTGTTTCTTTCTTTACTCTTGGCAGCGCCTGCCTTTATTTATTTTACGGAAGCAGGAGCCGGTCCCGGAGCCAAACATGCCGCGATCGCAATTTCTCTAGCTGCGGGTATCCTTGTCGGTATCTTAGCGCAAAGAACCCGACTTTGCATGGTTGGCGGCATTCGGGATCTAGTATTATTTAGAGAATGGAAATTGTTGCTTGGTTTTCTGGCTATCCTGGCATCTGCTTTTGTTATGAATACCGCTACCGGTAACTTATCCGTGGGATTTGCCAATCAACCCATTGCCCATACGGACGGTTTATGGAATTTTCTCGGTATGCTTACGGTTGGTTTTGGCTCGACACTCCTTGGAGGCTGTCCGCTTCGGCAAATGATTCTTGCCGGCGAAGGCAATACGGACTCCGTTATTACAGTGATTGGGCTATTTGCCGGCGCAGCCTTTGCGCACAATTTTTCTTTAGCTTCTTCAGCTAAAGGACCTACGACCAACGGCATGATCGCGGTCGCTATTGGTTTGGTTGTCATGCTGATAATCGCTGTGGTCAACACCCGGAAGGCCGCTGCAACTGTGAATAATTGACATACGCTTTGATATTTATTCAAATGTAAAAAATTACATTACATTGAGAGGAGAATTGACATGCTCGATGCAAGAGGCCGTTCATGTCCAGAGCCTGTTATCATGATCAAGAAAGCAATGGCTTCCAACGAGGATGAATATACCATACTGCTTGACAACCGTACCTCTTTGGAAAATGTCTCACGTTTTGCGAGAGTTGCAGGATATCATAGTGATTATACTGAAGAAAATAGGATCTTTACATTGAAAATAACAAAAAAATAATAATGCAGCACAAACATCGAAGGGGAATCCACTTATGGAATACATCGCAACCTTTTATTCGCATTATGGCGCGATGCGCTTTAAAAAAAAGTGTATAGCCAATAACCTTCATGCGGTCGTAATGCCTGTTCCCAGAAGTCTCAGCTCTTCTTGCGGCAGCTGCGTCAAGTATGAAGATCACCGGGACTTTGTTGCACCGGAAAATCCGGATGAAGAGATTGAACAAATAGTCTGCATTGAAACAACCGGGTACCGGCAGGTATATAAGGCTAAAGGAGCATAATTGCTTATAGTTTGTTTCTAACCCAAGTATAGTTATAATAAATACTAATTATAAAAATTAATTACTTGTATTCTGTAAAATAATTGGTTAAAATCCAGGTAGGTTAAGAAATCAAATACAGCATGAGAAACGGTGTTTTTTCAAAGGTAAAAGCCCGCAAGCACGCATGGATTATGGCTTGTGGTATCGCGGCAGTCACAGAGTGATTGTGGCTCCGGCACTCGTGGGTTCAAGTCCCATCATTCACCCCATATAAAAAGATTTAAGCTTTATCGCAAGATAAAGCTTTTTGATTACCCGCCTCGGCGTGATAGCCGCGAAGCGGCGGAGCAAGTCCCATCATTTTTTTTAATCATGGGGTTCGTCAGTAACCTGACCCCTTTAGGGCGGTGTAGATTTTTTATGGTGATGCTGCCTGCGTCGTGGCGGATGCTTTCGCGGATAGACCGCTCTGGCCGCTGCTGTTTAACGCAACAATTTTATAATAATAGGTTGTCTCCGGATCTAAGCCTGTATCCGTGTAAGGGGGCGCTGCCACATTTTCCGCTATCGGATTATAGGTGCCTTCGGAAGAGGATGCCCTGTAAACGATATAGGAGCTTGCACCGGTGACCGGAGTCCAATCCACAACAATCTGGCTGGAATTATCGGCTGTTGCCGTCAGATCTAATGGTACGGACGGAAATGTGATGGTATTTGCTGTTAAAGAATAAGGGCCATCTCCGGCGCTGTTGGAGGCCAAAACTTTATAGTAATAGGTGGTTCCTGCATCCAGACCCGTATTGGTATAGGAGGTTGAAGATAAAGTCGTGATACGTGTATAAGTTCCGGAAGCAGAGTGAGACCGGTATACGGAATAAATCGGGTCTCCGCTTACGGCGGACCAGGACAGCGATATCTGCGAAGAGCTTAGCGCTGCAGCAGTCAGATTTGCTGGAGCAGTTGGCACACTCGAGGCAAGGGTAGTGGCACTGGTGACCGCCGAATAGGCACTGCTGCCGGCAGTGTTCACAGCCAGGACTTTGTAGTAATAGGCAGTACTCGCGGTCAGACTGCTGTCTGTATACGCATTGGTTGTGGTCGTGGCCATAAGCGTGTAAGTCCCTGATACTGAATTGGCTCTGTATATGGAATAAGTATCTGCTTCGCTGACCGAAGACCAGGATAGGGAAATCTGTGTTGAGCTCTTTGGCACAGCAGTGAGATTATCAGGAATGGAAGGAACGCTGGCAGCAATGGTTTTGGCACTGGCAATGGCAGAATAAGAACTCGAACCGACACTGTTTGTGGCCAGCACCTTATAATAATAAGTCGTATTGGCTGTCAGACCACTATTGGTATAAGAAGTAGCGGTAATGGTCGTAAGCAGAGAATACGGTCCTGATGCTGAGGAAGACCGGTAAATGGAATAGGATGCTGCCCCGCTGACAGCGGACCAGGAAAGTGTGATCTGACTGGTACTTTTCGGTGTTGCCGTAAGATTTGCCGGGGCAGACGGGATGCTGAGCGCAGTCGTGGTGCTAGCAACAGGTGAAAAGGCGCTCGATCCGGTACCGTTCGTAGCTTTTATCTTATAGTAATATGTTGTGTTGGGGGATAGTCCACTATTGATATACGAAGTCGAGGAAACTTTTGCAATCTGATAGTAAGACCCATAGTAGGAAGAAGCGCGGTATACAGCATAGGAAGTGGCACCGTTTACTGTTGGCCAGGATAACGCGATCTGACTGATACTTTGCGATTTCGCTGTAAGATTTGGCGGAGCAGCCGGGACAGAAGCAATATCGTCTAAAAGGGTGTTTACGACGTTTTGCGGTATCACGGCTGTACCACCGAAGACAATCAATTTGCTGATCAGATTACTTTTTTGATTGATATAATTCCCGACAGAAGTGTTGGTCAGACTGTTGACCAAAATAACGGGGGAATTTGTCTGTGCTGCCAAGGCCGAACCTGCGAGCGCATCGGGAAATGATTGCCCGGTTGCGATACAGCAGGCGGCCAGATTAAGTTGAGCTGAAAATTCATCGATAATTTTAAGGTTGGTTTCATAGCGGTCAGCACCACTCAGCCTTTTCCCCGCAGGAAGAAGATTTAAAACACTGGTGCTGATGACACCGGTTCCGCCAACAACATATGTGCTGGTGACATTTTGCAGAGCTTGCTGGATGTTACCGGGCAAGCTGTTTTTAGCTGTAAGCAGGATCGGAATTTCTTTGATCGCGGCGATAGGAGCGGCAGATAAAGCATCCGCAAAGTTTTCACCCGTTGCAATGATTGCCTGGTTATAGCTTCCCAGCGTCTGGGCAATTCTGGCCGAGGTATCATAGCGGTCAGAACCGGCAATCCGGGATATGGATATTCCCATATAATAGATCTCCCGTTCCACACTTGTGGAGATGGCTGAAGCCCCACCGATAAGAAAGACATGTGAGACGTGCAGACGGGAAAGTTCGGTCCTGGTCTTGGTGCTTAATGATTCGCTGGAGGTCAGCAGAATAGGAGCATTATATTTAGAGGCGAGCGGAGCGCTGCATAAGGCATCCGGATAATTTTCACCATTGACAATGATGGCGTAGTTGGAAGAACTCCAGCCATACTGGGAAATCAGGGCGGATGTTTCATATCTGTCACTGCCTGACAAACGATTGGAGGTTATGAAAGAGGATCCTGGACTGCCGGCGGCTGCATTAACGATATTGGAAAAATAGTCTGTGCCGGAATTCCCCATAGCTTTGATCTTGTAATAGTAAGTATTGCCTGATGTCAGGCTGCCATCCGTATAATTGGTATAGAACGTCGAGGCAATCTCCGTATAGGCCCCTGAATACGAAGCTGAGCGGTAGACCGTGTAAGAGGTTATTCCGCTGATTGAATTCCAGGAAAGATAGATTTGCCCTGGTCCGGAGGATTTCGCTGAAAGACTTGAGAAAGAGGAAAGGGTCGTGGCGCCGGCATAGGAAGAAAGTAAACTTGTTTCATTGTTGTCGACAGTCTGGATCTTATAGTAATAGGTTTGATTGGAGGCCAAACCGGTGTCGGTATATTGGTTTGTGGTAACCGAATTAGTAAAAGTGTAGGTTCCGGAATGGGAAGTTGATCGGTAGACATTGTACTTGTCTGCGCCGCTTACTGCAGTCCAGGTTAACGCAATTTCATTTGGACCGAGTGCAGAAGCGGATAAGTTTGTCGGAGCGGACAAGGCAGCGGCAGAAATCTGAGGCATAGTCAAGAAACTGACGAGGAAGCATAAGAGTATCACCAATGATTTGGATTTGATTTCTCCCATAGGATATTCACCTCCCGTTGCATTCTCTTTTAAAGAATCATGAAACAATTATACCATTTTTTGGTTTATCATCTGTAAATTATATGTAAATCTTTTAGAATATTCAATTTAAATTTTTATTGTTATTCTTAGTAAAATCATCCATAATAGAAATCAGCAAGAAGAATGGGGGGCCTGTTTGTGACAGAAAGATATGTTCAGACTGTGGAAAGAGCGCTGGATATATTGGAAGTACTGGCCAGTTCTAGGGAATCATTTGGTGTGACTGAAATCGGCAGCAGGATAGGGCTGCATAAAAGCACGGTACATCGGATTATTCAGACTTTATGCTATCGGGGATATGTCGAAAAAGAAAAAGATAGGGAACGGTACCGTCTCGGGATAAAAATAATTGAAGTCGGCAACGCATTTTTCAATCAGCTTGAAGTCCGGAAGATTGCCGAACGCTATTTGGAAAGCCTGGCCAAAACCTTTGATGAAGTAGTTCATCTTGTCCTGCCCGACAACGGAGAAGTAGTGTTCATTGATCATAAAGAGAGTTCCCAGTTAATCGGCATGTACTCCAAGGTAGGCAGCAGAGGCTACATGCATTGTACGGCGGTTGGTAAAGCGATTCTTTCCACTTTGCCGGAAGAGGAAGTAAGGCTTATTCTGCAAAAAAAGGGTATGCCCCGTTTTACTCAGCAGACGATTACAGATCCGGAAAAACTGATCGAACAGCTGAAGGAAATAAGAAAAACAGGCATTGCAGTTGCCGCTGAAGAAACTGAAGTCGGGGTCATTAATATAGGAACACCCATTTATGATTATTCGGGTAGAACCATTGGTGCGATCAGCATTTCCGGACCCATTAATAGGCTGATGGAGAAAGGGATTGAAAAGGTCGGTCAGGAAATCAAGCGTGTTGGTCAGGATATATCCTCCAGATTAGGATATTCCGGCCGCTGATCTTACAGTACTACCCAAAAAAACGCTTGACGGAAGTAGGAAACTAGTACATAATATTAATACTATATTTTCAAATATTTCAGAATCTTTTTGTGTTGGTTTGCATAAGATAGCCAAAAGATCAGACATTAAGCTTCAGCAAAAAAATTGAAAAGATGGGGACAATGATGAAGGTTTAGTTTAAAAATGAAACAATGTTTCAGATAATAAAACAAAACTAATTTTTATAGGTATAAAATGAAACATTGTTTTATATGGTGAAACACGGTGGGGAGTGATTGATCATGATGAGGATTTCATCAATAGCTTATAATCAGGACAGAGATTGTATAGGATGTGCCATTAGAGATGAAAAGCAAATATCCACCTATATTCTGTCTTTTCAGATAGCAGACCAGCTGATGTCGCGCTATCACGGGAAATGGGGTATTTCGGGTAACAGGATTACACTTCGATTTACAGACCTAGACCATCCGCTGACGATTGATTATGATTCCGGAGTGATTAATTACGGATCCCTTACGACAGCATTTTATCATCGCTATAACCCTGCTAAGGGGCTGACGGTGCTGGTCGAGGATATCTGTTCCGACCTTGCGATCCCACAAAGTGAGCCCATTGAATATGAAGAATATTTATTTAGATTATTCGTCAAAATTGTGGAGATTTTCCATGCCCGATGCAATGTTCAGATCTTACCTGATATAAATGAAGGCAAATGGGAAATTCGTTTAGGTGAGGGGGAAGCTTCAGGCTGGATTGGGAAAGATGGAATTGCCGAGAACCGGTTTGGTGAAAAAATGGATATAAAACAATGGCAGAATCTTAGAATTGAAAAAGCAGCGCTTTATGTCTTTGGTTTTAACTCTTTTTGCAAAAACTTTCAGTGTCCGATAAAATAAGGACACTATTTTTTTGTATTAACTTTTGTTTGACAGGGCAATTTTTTTTAAGTATAATACTGTTTGCGTGTTAGAGCCGTCAGCGAATTGCATAACCGATTTTTTATTCCAATGGGGTATCGCCAAGCGGTAAGGCATCGGACTCTGACTCCGACACCGGTGGTTCAAATCCATCTACCCCAGCCAACTTTTATATGCGGGAGTGGCGGAACTGGCAGACGCACTGGATTTAGGTTCCAGCGGGTAACTCCGTGCAGGTTCAAGTCCTGTCTCCCGCACCAAAATTAAGGACTTCAGGCAGTTGACCTATAAATGGTTGACTGTCTTTTTTCTACACATTACGATCACAAATCGCCAAAATGGAGGTGCCGTAACAAAGAAGTCACAGAAGAGATAACACCAAATGTAAAAAATCGAGAAAAAGTATTTAAATGTCAACCGGCAATTATTATAATATGGATGTAACAGGAATAATCCCAGATTCTTGGACCAGAATATCTTTTCATATATAATTATCTGATCCGGTTTATAATATGAATAGTAATAACACCAGATGAAAAGAGTCTTGGAGGGGGAAAAAGAAGTGTCGGGAATTTTGATTTTTTCATCAAACTATGGTGAAGGACATTTCCAGGCGGGTGAAGCACTTGCCGAAGCTTTTGGCCATCAGCCTTCTCCAATACAGGTAAAGCACTTAGATTTTGGTTCTTTTTTTTACTTTAACACGGATTATTTTATGAGGAAAGCCTACGCAACAATGATCAAGAAGACGCCGAAACTCTGGAGAATACTCTTTGAAAAGACGGCAGGACTGACTGCCGAAGACTGCCGGAAGTTTGTGCGGGGATTGGAAACGAAGAAGCTGTTAGATTGTATCTGGAAGTTCAATCCTGATGTGATTGTAAGTACCCATTTTATACCGGCTGCCATACTGGGTGAACTGAAACTCAAAGGGCTCCTTTCTGTTCCGCTGGTTACGGTGGTGACGGACTACCTTGTTCACGGTGTATGGATCCACTCCGGAACGGATAAGTATATTGTAGGTTGCAAGGATGCATGTACCAGGCTCGCGGAGGCAGGAATAGCACCCCAGAACGTGATTCAGTCCGGGATCCCTCTCCGGTTAAGATTTGAAGAAGCCATCCAACAATGCGCCGCTAAACAAAAACTGAAGCTTGACCTGAACCGGAAGACAGTACTCATCATGGGTCTTAACGGTAAACCCGTGAGCAATGTCGCAGAACTGAAGGAGATTGTCCGGAACCTGGCTCAGGATATTTCGGCACAATTATTGGTGGTTTGCGGCTACAATAAAGAGCTGTACCATGCGCTTAACAGTGAAATTCGGGAAAAGAATCTCTGCATCAGACTCTACGGTCATGTCGACAATGTTCAGGAATTGATGGCAGCTTCTGATCTTATGATCACTAAAGGAGGAGCATTGACAATTTCCGAAGCACTGACCATGGGACTTCCCTTGCTGATGTACAGACCAATCCCGGGGCATGAAAAAGGAAATGCTTATTTCGTTGAACAAGCGGGAGCGGGGAAGGCTTTCGGTACCCCGGATGAACTGATCCGCTACACAGTAGAACTGTTTAAGCATCCGGCCAGACTGGAAACAATGAGTTTAGCGGCACGGATGATACTGCCGGTCAATCCTTCACAAAATGCAGCTGCCTATATTTTGACACTCAGGAAAAACACCAAAACCAATCCGTTCAAAACAGAAGCGATGTAGTACCCGGCAGAAAATCTGCCCGTCATTATATTCCAAAACAAGGATTAACAAGGCACTAGATTTAAACAGAATATCAAGCGTTTTCCTTGATTCTTTGGAAAACTTCTGATAATATTAACTGGTCAATATCAGGTTTACTGGAAAGGGGAAACGGATGTTTCCTCTTTCTAAACTTATTGCTTTTTTTCCAGGGATTTACTCTTTAGCAAGGTTTGCATTTATTTGAAAAAGGGCAGAATATCCTGGTGTGAAATGTTGATACTATTTAAATATAAAAAATAAAAGCAAGGTTAAATTCCAAGGAGGAGCGGACATGTCTGTCAAGATCGAAAAGAAGAACAATAACACCTACGAAATGGAAATTACGGTTGGGGTTGAAGAGGTTTCTGCAGCTTTTGACCGGGTAATGAAAAGAGCCGGCCAGGGACTCAGCATACCAGGTTTTCGCAAAGGAAAAGCCCCCAAGCATATAATAGAAAGGTATGTTGATAAAGACGCTGTGAAAAATGAAGTGATGGAGCAGGTCTCTTACCCGGCTTTATTTGAAGCCTTTAAAGAGCATTCCATTACGCCTGTTTCCAGACCGGCTATACAGGTTGTCCAATTTGAGGCAGATAAAGATTTCATTTATAAAGTTAAGGTAGAGACAAAACCTGATGTAGAGCTGGGAGAATATAAGGGTCTTGGCATTGAAAAACAGGCTGTTGAGGTTACAGACGAGCAGGTGGCCGAAGAATTGGAACGCCGTCAAAATAGACATGCTAAACTTATTCCGGTTGAAGACGGAGAAATCATTGACCAGGATATTGTCACGATTGACTTTGAAGGATTCCTGGGTGATGTGCCGTTTGAAGGAGGAAAAGGTGAGAATCACGAGTTAACCATCGGTTCCGGCACTTTTATCCCAGGATTTGAGGAACAAATAAAAGGTTCTAAGAATGGTCAGGAACTCGAAATCAATGTTAAGTTCCCGGAAGGCTATCACAGCGAAGAGCTCTCTGGAAAAGATGCCATGTTTAAAGTCAAGATCAACGGTATTAAGAGAAAAGAACTGGCTGCTCTGGATGACGAGTTTGCCAAAGACGTCAGCGAATTTGACACGTTAGAAGAATTGAAGCAGGATATTAGAGAAAAGATGATTTTGGCTGCAGAAAACAGATGCGACAATGAATATAAGACCGAAGTTATGAAGAAGGTTGCTGAAAATGCAGTCTGTGAAATTCCTGAAGGAATGAAACAGGAACGCATTGATGCGTTGATGGAAGACCTGCAGCAGAACATGGCCTATCAGGGGATTTCCATGGAGCAGTATTGTCAGTATGTCAACACTAGCATAGAAGCGCTTCGTGAATCCTTCAGTCAGCAGGCAGCTGATGGACTAAAAACTGAACTTGTCCTTGAAGCAATTGCGGAAAAAGAAGGAATTACGGTTACTGATGAAGAAATTGAATCCGAGATTAATAGGATGGCTATGCAGTATGGCAGGACAGCTGAAGAACTGAAGTCAGCTTTTGAAGCTCGCGGTGAGATGCAGATGTTCAAAATGAGTTTAACATCAGAGCATACCGTTGATTTCCTGGTCAAGAACAATGGTGTTGAACAGGAAAGTGCCGCAGCACAGAACACAGATTCGGAGAGTAATGTTGCGGAGGAAAATGAATAAGATAATTATTGCGATAATGATAAGGGAATTCTCAATAAAGGGGTGAGCATATGGCAAAGTTTAACGATGAAAAGAATCAACTGAAATGTTCTTTTTGCGGTAAAACGCAGGAACAGGTCAAGAAACTGGTAGCAGGTCCCGGGGTATACATTTGTGATGAATGCATCGAGCTCTGTAATGAAATCATTGAAGAGGAACTCCAGGATGATGTAGGCTCAGAAATTGGAGAGATTCCTAAACCCAAAGAAATCAGAAGTATTCTTGATCAATACGTTGTCGGTCAGGACGAAGCAAAAAAAGCATTATCTGTTGCAGTTTATAACCATTACAAGCGTATCAGCATTGGCATGAAGGTCGATGATGTCGAGCTTCAGAAATCCAATATTATTATGCTCGGTCCAACAGGTTCCGGTAAGACGCTGCTTGCTTCTACACTGGCTAAAGTTCTGAATGTCCCATTTGCTATAGCGGATGCAACCTCATTGACGGAAGCCGGCTATGTCGGAGAAGATGTCGAGAATATTCTCCTCAAACTGATTCAGGCTGCTGATTATGATATTGAGAGGGCAGAGCGAGGGATTATCTATATTGATGAGATTGATAAGATTGCCCGAAAATCTGAGAATCCATCCATTACCAGGGATGTATCAGGGGAAGGTGTTCAGCAGGCACTGCTCAAAATCCTGGAAGGCACAGTAGCCAGTGTTCCTCCGCAGGGAGGACGCAAGCATCCCCACCAGGAATTCATCCAGCTCGATACCACGAACATCCTGTTCATTGTCGGCGGGGCTTTTGATGGGATTGACAAGCTGATTCAAAACCGCATCGGCAAGAAAGTGATGGGTTTTGGGGCGGAAATTCAAAAGAAGAATGAAAAGAACGTCGGGGAATAGTCAAGTCCTTATTAGTGTGTAAATTCCCTCGGCTGTATTTAATTAAGCAGCGGATTGGTCCTTAGCTGATTTTTGTTCATTTATAAA
>NZ_POSF01000016.1 GCF_004343605.1 Dehalobacter sp. 12DCB1 | reverse complement strand
GGAAGATAAGACGTTGCCAGGTAATGAAGGACAGAGCATCTATTATGGTGCTCTGTTTCTTATGTACAGAGGGTGTTCAATTAGGATGTTACCCCGTACTGGCGGACGCTAAAAAAGGCGGGGAATTGAATGATAAATATCCCTGCGAAAAAAGAATTTGGAAAATCTTTGTTTCTGTTATAAACGAGAAAATATAAGGAGAAAATGTTAAAGACACGGGTTTTGTCCCGTGTCTTTTTCAATTCAAAGTTACGCAATACCTTGCTTGAGTCGTCGTTTTTTCCACTGGGGTATAAGTATCCTGTCTACTCCCCAGTAGTAGGCAGCTGCACCGGCCCAAAGTAGTACAGCTTCCCAGAATAATAGCATCGGATTGGTGCTGACTGCACCAGCTAGTAGGTAACTCATGTTTAGTAAGACTGCTGCGAGTAAAGCGATGGTCGTGAAGCATCCGAGGATTAATCCCAAACCAACCAGCAGTTCTCCCCAGGCAACCACATAACCAAACAGTTTGGCATTTGGGAGAGCAATATTTTGAATAAATGATGCATACCACCAGGATACATCAGGATGCTGGCCGCCAGTTTTAGTGAGGGCTCCTTGTAAAAAACCTGTAACGGCCGCTCCAGCGTTCGGGCCTACCCAGGCTGCAGCACTAGCCCCAAAAGTTTTGCCGATACCGGCATTTAGCCACTCCCAGCCAATATATACGCGAATAACAGTCCACACAACCTGCATAAATCGTGATTCTCTCCAGCTCATACTAACCCTCCTTTAATTTTAGTATGGGATCACAAAATCTTTTTATTCCGTTTCACTCTTGTAGATGTTCCCAAATAATTAAGAGCACAGAAACAAATCAAATTAAATCAAATCAAATCAACATATAAATCATCAATGAAATATTAAAAAATTTAAAATTACATTATTAATAATTACCCAAAATTCACTGAAAATTTACTGGAATTTTTTATAGCAACCGGGGTTCATTCATTGTCAGAAGCTATATTGTGCAGCAGATATATGCACCGGATGTTAGAATATTCATTCTGCAGGTGATTATCGATCTTCCTGCAATGATGATTGGCATACTATTTTTGTTTACTCCAAAACGTAAAGAGAGGGAAGAAAAAGATTCTTTTGGATGGGATTTTCTCCCTTTTTCAAATTTCACAAAATTGTCAACTATATTTCACATAATTGACATAATTGATTGTTAATATATTACATATTGTTAATGAAAGGAGTAATTGAATTGGATACGAATAAAGGAAATAGAATTATTAATATATTGCTTTGTTTTGATCTTCTGATCTTGGTGATTACTGCGCTAATAAATGAAATAATTCCCAAAGAAATGTTTGAAACCGTCCATGTTATTCCCGGTTTCTTATTAGTAGTTTTAGTGCTATTTCATCTTAGACTTAATCGTAAAAGCTTAAAGAAAAGCAATGAATCAAGTGATACATATCCTTCAAAATGATCGATTTCTTAAATTGATTTAATGAAATCAGCAATTGTAAGAGATCATAACCTTAGAAAGAGAAATAACAATAAGGGAGTCGGATAATTCCGATTCCCTTATTGTTATGCGCCCGGCATGGGCGATAACTAGGCGGTGAAAGTCCGCTACAGGCTTGGCAGTAGGAACTGTTAGCAGAGGGCAAGGGTGTGTCCATCGTGACGTGGAATAAATCTGCTCAAAATCTGCCCAAAGTATAAATACAAAATAAAAAAGGCTGAAAGCCTTGATATCACTGTGGCAGGGGATGAAGGAGTCGAACCCTCACTGACGGTTTTGGAGACCGCTGTTCTACCATTAAACTAATCCCCTAAGTGTTTCTTACACTTGACGACGAAAGCTATTATATCGAAATTACTTGGTTGTGTCAACGATAACATTTCAGACTGCATTAAAATCTATGGCAGATCATACATATAATAATCATTCAAATTATGTTGAAGGATTTTTGCCGTAAAAAACGAATAAAATAGTATAAAAGAAAACATTATAGCAAATCTTGGCGAGAGGATCGTTACGATTGAAAACTGACCTTCATATCCACACCAATCAGTCTGACGGAAGTCTCAAGGTTGAAGAGATTTTGCAAATTTCTTCTTTAAAAGGGATGGATATTGTCGCCATTACCGATCATGAGACAACCTCCAGTGTCACCAAAGCGCAAAACATTGCGCTGGATTACGGAATCCGGATTATACCCGGACTTGAGCTGAATACCTATTACAAGAATCATGAGATTCACTTGCTGGGCTATTATCGAGACATCAATAATGACTATCTTCAGGCAAAGCTTGAGCAAATCCGTAAAGAGAGAACTGCTGTTACAAAATTAATGCTCGGAAAACTAAAAGATTTGGGACTGATGCTCGAATGGCAGGAGATTAAAAATACAGCAAGCTACGAAGGCGTCGTCAGCAAGTCTCATATTATTTACACGATTTGGAATAAAACTGAACGTGATCAAAATCTCACCATTAATTGGGATAATCTTGCGTCCTGCCTCAGGCCCGGCGGAACAGCTTATATACCTTATGAAGGCAACCCCTTTCCTGATGCGGTTGATCTGATTTTCGAAACAGGCGGACTTCCTGTCTTAGCTCATCCAGGACTAATCGTGGACCAGTCCCTGACTAAAGATCTCTTGAGTTACAAGCCGATTGGAATTGAAGTCTATTACGGTTACTGGGTTCAGCGCGAAGAGAAGATTGCCTATTTTGAGGAACTGTCGCGAAAATATAAGACTCTCTCAACGGGTGGCAGCGACTATCATGGCTTTTTCAGTCCGGTCGAAATTGGAGAGGTCCCGGTTCCGGAAAAATGCGTACTTGATCTTATGGAATACCTGCAAATCGACTGAGATTAATGATATTGATAAATGTTAGGAGTGGTAAACCTTGAAGCTGGTTGGAAAAATACTTATAAAAGCACTTTCGCTGCTGTATTTTTTTATGTTTTTGATTGGGATTCTGGGCTATTTCGAGGTCGAGGAGTTTTCGACCAATGTTTTTAGTTTTTTTAAAGAACTTCTTGGAAATTACGCGCTTGGCTTGCCGGTAATTTGTTTGATTTTCGCAGTTGTTTGCTGGCTAATCTCCGGAACAAAACGCGAACAGGATGATGACGATGATGACGATGATGACGAATATGATAACAGATATGAGGAATATAAACGTAAAAAGGATACTATGAAAGACCGACCAGTTAACAACGCCAGATCAACAGAACAAGTAAAAACAGCCGAATTGTCGAAAAGGATCAGTGCCGCCAGGTCCAGAGAAGCTCAGGCCAACCGGTTGGCGAATAAGGCAGTTTCTGAACATGAGACAGGCATACCGGTAAGTTTGGCGCGCGAAAATGGTTTTTCATCTTATTTTGCCGAGCGATTATTTGTGAATGACGAACCGGTCGCAACTACGGATCACCTGGAACATTTGGGAGCGAATTTCTCTACGTATTTTGGCGAAGGAGACAAAAGCTTCTATATTTCGGAAAATACGGTCAGTATGAATGGATTTAAAGACTATTTCAAAGAGGGTAAGAAAGATGTCAGAAAAAACAATACATTTCCGCTGGAAAGCGCAGATAAGGAAAAGAAACAGGATACTCTGTTTCAGAGAAACAATTATTTCCAGGAAAGGCAGCAAGTAACTCCCGTAACCCAAGTGACTGCAGCTGCTCCCGTGACTGAAGAGAAAATTCAATCAAAACCATTGATTAATATATCTGCAGATATATCTGCGGAATACGATTACGATGATATCAAAACGAAAGCCTGGATGCTGCCGCGGATCGAATTATTACGGCACAGGGAAAACAGTACCGCAGCGGCAGAACGCACAAACCCGGAGCTTCTGGAGGATGTCTTAAGCACATTCGGAGTGACTGCAAAAGTTACTAATATTACCGTCGGCCCGGTCATCACACGTTATGAACTTTCACCTGCTCCGGGAACAAAAATCAGCAAAATTGTCAATTTGGCAGATGATATTGCCCTGGCCATGGCTTCGAGAGATATCCGGATTGAAGCACCAATCCCGGGCAAAGCGGCTATAGGGATTGAGGTGCCGTGTCAAAAGTCCAGGACCGTCTATTTCAGAGAAGTGATCGGATCTGAATCATTTACGGGCTCCGGTGGTAAGCTGAAAATTGCGCTCGGTAAGGATATTGCGGATCAGCCTGTTATCGGTGAGCTCGGAAAAATGCCGCATTTGCTTGTTGCCGGCGCTACCGGCTCCGGGAAAAGTATTTTTATTAATTGTCTTTTGAATTCTCTGCTGTTTTCCTATACACCGGATCAGGTCAAACTGCTTTTGATCGACCCGAAAATGGTTGAACTTAACCAGTATAACGGCATCCCCCATCTGCTCTCACCGGTCGTTACGGATCCGAAGAAAGCATCCAAATACCTTAAATTCATTGTCAGGGAAATGGAAGACCGATATGAACTGTTTGCCTCCAGCGGTGTTCGTGACATTGACCACTTTAATAAGAATATGGATAAGCCGTTGCCTTACATTGTCGTCGTGATTGACGAGCTGGCCGATCTTATGATGGTAGCTGCCAATGAAATCGAAGAGGCTATTTGTCGACTTGCTCAAATGGCGAGAGCGGCAGGGATTCATCTGGTCATCGCCACGCAGCGTCCGTCGGTGAATGTTATTACTGGACTTATTAAAGCGAATATTCCAAGCCGGATTTCTTTTGCCGTTTCCTCGCAGATTGATTCCAGAACAATCCTTGATGGGGGCGGTGCCGAGAAATTATTGGGCAAAGGGGACATGTTGTATTCCCCGATTGGCCTGAATAAACCCCAAAGAGTTCACGGCTGCTTTATTGACGAGCAAGAAACAAAAAATGTCATTGAACATTGGAAAAAACAGGGTCGATCAGCTTATGAGCTCGATGAAAATCTGCTCGTGGAAACCACAGCCTCAGAAAAACCTGATGAAGATCTTGACGAGCGTTTTGCTGAAGCCGGCGAGCTGGTGATTGCATCCGGGATCGCTTCGGTATCTTATCTGCAAAGGCGGCTGAGAGTTGGGTATTCCCGGGCAGCTCGCTTGATGGATATGCTGGAGGACGCCGGCGTTGTTGCCCGCAGTGAGGGCAATAAACCGAGGGAGATCCTTATGTCCCTCGAAGATTTTCAAGGTTATTTTTCTTAAGATGACTATTTTCTTCTAATACAATATACTCAGTAAATTCAAAAAAAGGACTGTATCAAAGCTTAGCTCAGCAAGGCGCTTCAAATTGAAGCGTCTTTCCTTTTTGCTCGGGCAGTGTAGCCTTGTACAGCGCGGAACACGGCCTTTTGACGCCTACGGATGGCCTAATGCTACGGTACCATGGATGGTGAGGAGCGGCAATTTGCCCCGGCAGGCTGCAAATTACGAATTATGCCAGCAGAAATGGACATAATGAGTAAAGAAAAAAATATGTTGGGGTTGAAATATGAAGATCTCGGAACTTGCTCAATTCCATAACTGGCTGGGGCTTACCCCTAAAGGTCGGAGCCTACTGCCGGTTATTAAAAGACAAAGTGCCTATATCCGTGAAGCTTATTCTCTAATTAACGAATATTACTATGAGACGGAAGACGTCATTCCCGCATCAGAATGGTATCTTGACAACTACTACATTATCAGCGAATTAATTACAGGACTGACTAAGGATATCTCAAAAGAATATGAAAGCAAGCTGCAGTATTTAAAAGGGGGGGATAACGCCGGATATCCTAGAATTTATCTGATTATAGCTGAATTTCTAAAACAGTCCGAACATGAATTGAATTTTGATCGGTTAAAAGCATTTATTGCCGGGTACCAAGAAGAGGCGCCGCTTTCATCTGCTGAGATATGGGCTGTTCCAATGATGCTTAAAGTACTGCTTCTGGAAAAAGTCTACTATCAGGTTGAGCGCATTCTTTATATCCAGACCGAAAGAAGAAAAGCTGATGATTGGCTGAAAAAAGTATTTGACGGATGCACGGACACTGAAACGCCTCTGGCTGAAATGGCTCCTGTATCAGGGCATGATTTGGAAGACGTGTTAACAGCAATTTTTATGGAAAGAATCGCTAGAAAGCTCAAGGAACATGGCCCAGAAGCTAAAATACTGTACAACTGGCTTGATAATGCGGCCAGCAGACAAAATACAACGGTGGAGAAGGCCGTAAATTCAGAACATCATTTTCTGACAGCCCAGGGAGCAGCCATGGGCAAACTTGTTACGGATATAAAACAGATTAACGCTGAGAACTGGTCTGCTTTTTTCGAAGATGTCAGTCTGGTACAGCAAACCCTTCAAAAAGATCCTGCCGGAATATTTGATAAGATGGATTTTGATTCCCGGGACAAATACAGGCACGAAATCGAGGGTCTGGCAGGAAAATATAAAGTTACAGAAATTATTGTGGCCAGAACATTGGAAAATTTAGCTGCCCAAAACCAGTCTGCACCTTTTAACCATGTTGGCTATTACTTGTTTGGTTCCGGCAAGGTACGCCTGGAAAAGGAGTTGGCCGACGGTTGGGGAAGGGTAAAAAAATCTTTTCATGGCATATACTGCTATCTGAAATTAAAACCGGCCTTGTCCTACCTCGGGTTAATATTTCTGGCGACACTGATACCTTTTCTTATTTTTATGGATCTGACAAAAAATAATTCTGGCAATGTATTGTCAGGAAGTATGCTTCTGAGCCTGATCGGAGCGCTGATCTTGATCAATGGCATGGCTGTCTGTTTCATTAATCGTCTGTTCTGCAGAATGTTGTCTCCGAACTTCTTGCCAAAATTGTACTTGGATAACGGGATACCGGAACAATACAAAACAATTGTTGTGATCCCAGCAATTTTCAATCATCCGTCTAAAGTCCGGCAGCAAATGAAGCAACTGGAAACCCACTATTTAAGTAACCGGGATCAAAACCTGTGTTTTGCCGTTCTCGGTGATTTTGCAGATGCCCCTGCGGCCAAACAACCTGGCGATGATGAAATCATTCAGGCAGGTGTCAAAGCGGCGGCAAAACTGAATGACAAATATGGAGAAGAGCGTTTTTTCTATTTTCACAGAGAAAGAAAATGGAACGAAAAAGATAAAATCTGGATGGGATGGGAAAGAAAAAGGGGAAAGCTAATTGAATTTAACAGGCTGCTTCTGCACGAGGGGGAGACGAGTTACTTTGTCCAGACAGGAAATCCGGAAGCCATGCGAGGACTCCGCTATGTCATCACGCTGGATGCCGATACCATATTGCCCAGAGATTCTGCACGCAAGCTGATTGGTACAATTGCGCATCCAATGAATGAAGCAAGACTGGCTGACAACGGTAAAAATATTGCCTATGGCTATGGCATTATTCAGCCACGGATTGGTCTTACGGCAGCTAGTGCGTTTGCTTCGCCTTTTGCCAGGGTATCCACCGGAACAGCAGGCATTGATCCCTATACGTGCGCGATTTCAGATATCTATCAGGATCTCTTTGGAGAAGGGATATTCACAGGAAAAGGTATCTATGATCTGAAAGTATTTCATGCTGTGACAAAAAATGCCTTTCCGGATAATAGGATCCTTAGTCATGATTTGATTGAAGGGCTCTACGCCCGTACAGCCTTAGCGACGGATATTGAATTTTTTGACGGCTATCCGACAAAATATTTGTCACATACCAAAAGGACTCACCGTTGGATAAGGGGAGACTGGCAAATTGCGCGTTATATGTTTCAGCAGGACTTTTCCGTTGTATCCCGCTGGAAGATTTTTGACAATCTCAGGCGGAGCCTGGAAACGCCTTTTCAGATAATTATTCTTTTTCTAGCCATTACCGCGCTGCATCAGTTCTTCAGCCAGCTGGCAATTTTAGTCCTACTGAGTTTGAGTTTACCACTGCTTCTGAACATTGGCGGGCGCCTTATCGACCGCAGTATAACCTTCAGGATCTTTAAGTTTGAGCTGAAACTAGGAATCAGCCAGATCCTGTTCAGCATCGCGGTGCTGCCGTATCAAGCGTATAATCAACTCGACGCCGTATTTAGGAGTCTTGGGAGACAAATCATCACCAAACGCAATTTACTGGAATGGGAGACGGCGGCAGATTCTGAAATGCATCTTCAGTTAGACCCTTTGAATTTTTATCATAGAATGGCGCGCGGCATTGTGATGAGCCTTTTCTTTCTATCTGGTTATTTTTATGTAGGCCTGCTTACCGGGATAATCCTGACAATCCTGCTGATCAGCTGGCTGGCGTCGCCATGGCTTGCCTATCGAATGAGTCTGCCTTATGCCGGTTCTATCACAGAGATATCTTCCGAAGACCGCAGGGAGCTTCGTATGTTCTCCAGGCAGGTCTGGGCCTATTTTGATCTTTTTGTCAATGCCGAAAACAATTATCTGCCTCCGGATAATATCCAGCTAAAACCGTACAAAGGAGAGGCCTGCAGGACATCACCTACCAACATCGGGCTGGCGCTACTGGCCAACCTTACAGCCGGAGATCTCGGCTATGTGACCACGGAGAGAATGCTGAGCCGGGTCAGGAATACGCTCCGGACCATTCAAAGAATGCCAAAATGGAACGGGCATATCTATAACTGGTACAATACGCAGACGCTGGAACCACTTCACCCAATCTATATTTCAACGGTTGACAGCGGCAACTTGGCAGGCTATATGATTGCACTAAAAAACGGCCTGGCCGAGATTCCAGGGAAACCACTGATCGGCCAAAACATGCTGCAGGGATTCATGGACACCTTTCTGCTGAGTGAGGAAAATGCCAGCATGGTTAATCCTGATGTCTGGGGATCTTTCGGAACAGAGCTGAAAGCCATTATAGCAAGTGAGCGAGCTGAAAAAGCTGGAGCGTTCGCAGGAATAACAGACCTTCAAACTTGTTATGCATTTGTAGACAAATGGGGAAAGCCGACGCGTAATCATTTCAGAAACCCGGCAGATCAAAATGAGAATACGACAAAAGATTTTTGGCCGGAGGCTCTGCTCCGGATGCTTCAGGATGGAAAAAATGCGCTGGAATATTTTTTTCCGTTCCTGACCCTACCTGACCTGCCTGATCCTTTACGGAAGCTCGGACAATACCCAGCCAAATCTCTTATCCGGGAATACCTGGACTTGCTGAATAATCCGGAAACCAACGGTAAGGAATTACAGCCCTATCTCTATCTCGGGCTTAAACGAGCTGTTTTGGCTTTACTTCGGGCTGGGAAGCTACAGAAAGATCTTCATCATCTTGTGTATGGAATGAATTTTAAGCCCTTGTTTGACGATCAGATCAAGCTGTTTACAATCGGCTACAATTTAACAGAGCAAAAACTGGATAAATCCTATTATGACCTGCTGGCCTCGGAAGCCCGGCAGACTAGCCTGTTGGCAATTGCCAAAGGGGATGTGCCTCAAAGCCACTGGTTTAAGATGGCCCGGCCGCTGACCAGAATACACGGCAGACGCTGTTTGGTATCGTGGAGTGGAACCATGTTCGAGTTTTTAATGCCTTCTATTCTGTTAAAAAACTATCGTGGAACGCTCCTTGATGAATCCTATAACTCTGTGGTAAAGATCCAACAGGCGCATTCAAAAAAGGCCAAAATGCCGTGGGGGATATCTGAATCGGGATTTTTCTGTTTTGATATCCAGAACAATTACCAATATAAAGCTTTTGGCGTTCCGGGATTAGGCCTGAAAAGAGGATTGTCCAAGGATATGGTCATATCCCCGTATTCCACATTTATGGCTCTGCCGGTTGATTTTAAAGCAAGTATGGAAAACCTCCGTTTGATGAAAAACAAAGGTTATAACGGTGTATTCGGATTGTTTGAAGCGATTGACTATACCAAAAGCAGAGTTCCGTATAATGAGGAATCCAGCATCGTCAAGAGCTATATGTCTCACCATCAGGGGATGAGCCTGATTGCTTTAGGGAATGTCCTTGGAGCAAACAGGATGCAGGAGCGCTTCCACCAGGAACCGGTCATCAAATCAATTGAAATGCTGCTGCAGGAGCAGGTGCCGCTGAAAGAATATACATTTAATCCGATGATCGAAGAAACCGGGGAAAAGGAAGTCCGTGCTATTTCATGCAAGCTCGGAGAGAAACCTGTGGTCTACCTGAGTCCGAATACCCAGGTTCCGCGCTGCAGTTTCATTTCGAATCGGGAATATGCCATTATGCTTACGCTTTCTGGTACAGGCTACAGTCAGTATAATCATCTTTTCCTGACCCGCTGGCGTAAAGATCCCGCCATGGACAGGTATGGAACATTTCTCTATGTTCAAAATCTTAATTCAGGAAATCTTTGGTCGGCTACAGCCAAACCAGTTCAGACACAGCCTGAGGAATATAAGGTGACCTGTTTTCCGAATACCGTTAAGTATGTTCGTAAAGACGGAAATATCATCACACAGACAGATGTATTCGTCGCTCCTGAGGATCCTGTGGAGATCAGAAGAATCACGTTGACCAATCAAAGCAGTTATTCCAGGGATCTCCAGCTGACAAGTTATGTGGAAGTTGCTTTAGATGAACTCTCGGCGGATCTGGCTCATCCCACCTTCAGTAAATTGTTCATCCAGACAAAGTATGAAAATAATACCCTTGTCGCTTTTCGGCGGCCGCGACATTTGCACAACGCTGAACATTATATGATGCATACCTTGTTCAGTGAAGGAAATATGTTTGGAGAAACCGAGTATGAGACAGACAGAGTCAAATTTATTGGACGTGGACGAACGTTGGCTGATCCCAGGGTCATGGATATTAACCAGCCTTTGTCCAATTCGGTAGGAGCGGTTCTTGATCCTATCTTAAGTCTGCGGGCGAGAGTGAGAATTGATCCGGGAAAAACAGTATCTGTCTATTTCCTAACCGGATATGGCAATAAGCTGGAATCTGTCCTTCAGCTTGCACAGAAATACCGCAGCGGCTATGTGATCACGCAAGCCAGGGAATTGGCATGGTCGCAAAATCTGATGGAATTAACGAACCTTCAACTGTCTTTTGGAGAAGCCAATATGATTTCCAGTCTGGCCGGGCAGGTCATCTATGGCTGCCCAATTCGGAAAAGCCCTGCAGCATCTAATCAGCTTGGACAAACCTCTCTCTGGTCTCATGGCATATCAGGTGATTTGCCGGTTGTCATGCTGAAGATTCAGGACAACAGCCAACTCAAGCTGGTCGATCAAATATTGACCATTCATGAATATTGGAAAATCAAAGGCATCTACATCGACTTGGTTATTTTTAATGAGGACGAAACGGGATACTTTCAGGCGATCCAGGAAGTTATTATGGAGAAAATCAGCATCAGCCATGTTCGGAAACTTGTCAACAAACCCGGAGGCGTATTTCTTCTAAAAAAAGATCAGCTTTCCACGGAGGATGACGTTTTGCTTCATACCGTCGCAAGTGTCATATTTTCCGGAGAAAACGGGTCTTTAAACCACCAGATCATGAAGTGTCTGCGCGCTGGTGAAAAGATTATAGACGAGTCGGTTGCGAGTGAACAAACTTCTAGCGAAAGAATCAAGATAGAACAGATCGTAGGCAACCGTATTATCAACGGACGGTCAGAAAAAGGCAGCCTGCCTGTACAGAATGTGAATCAAACATATCGCACTGTCTTGGAGAGTAAAAAGACAGAAGGCTTTAAGTTCTTTAATGGCTATGGCGGATTTACGGACAACGGAAAAGAATATGTGATCATTAACGAGGAAAATCAGCCAACCCCGTTGCCCTGGGTTAATGTTATCGCGAATGAAAAATTTGGGACAATCATTTCTGAAGCAGGGGCGGGCTATACCTGGTCTCAAAACAGCAGGGAATACAAACTTTCCCCGTGGTCAAACGATCCACTGCTCGATGTGAGCGGGGAGGCAGTCTTTATCAAGGATGAAGATTCCCAAGACTACTGGTCACCTCTGCCGCAGCCGGCCAGGGACAGTCAGCCTTATCTTATCAGGCATGGCCAGGGGTACACTGTCTTTGAACATTTCAGCTTTGGAATTAAACAGGAAACGAGGGTGTTTATCCCGCTAGGGCAGAATCTGAAAATCACAGCGTTAAGGCTGACCAATAAAAATACGATGCCGAAGCATCTCTCTGTCTATTATTATCTGGAATGGGTACTGGGGGTAAACAGGGAACAAAGCATGCCGTATTTGCTCACTGAACTACACGATAAAACCATCTTCTGCCGGAATGTCTACCAGGAAGAGTTTGCCGGAAGAGCAGCCTTTATTACCAGTTCAGGTGCGGATTATCTAGCGTCAACGTCAGACCGTATCGAATTTTTGGGTGCAGGCGGCAGCCTGGCAAAACCGGCAGGAATATTCTCTTGTCTTTCAGGCAAGGTGGGTACGGACATTGATCCTTGTGCAGTCCTGCAGCTTCAAGTAACTCTGGATCCTGAAGAAGAAAAAACGGTCTATTTGCTGCTTGGGGATGAACAAAATAAAGAAACGGCGCTTTCTCTGATTCAAGCTTTTCGTAGTGCGGACAGAATTGAAGAGGCTTTCCAGGATGTGAGCCACTATTGGGATGATGTTTTGTCCCGTATCCAGATCTCGACTCCGGAGCCATCCTTTGATCTGCTGGTAAACCGTTGGCTGCTCTATCAGACCATTGTCTGCAGAATTTGGGCCAGGTCAGGATTCTATCAAACAGGCGGGGCTTACGGCTACAGAGACCAGCTTCAGGATGTCATGCCCCTGGCCGTCATCAAACCGGAAATAACCCGCAAACAGATTATCCTACACAGTTCCAGACAGTTTCCAGAGGGGGATGTACAGCACTGGTGGCATCCGGAGACCGGCAAAGGGACCAGAACAAAATTCTCGGATGACCTATTGTGGCTGCCTTACGTAACAGCAGACTATCTGGAGCATACCGAAGATTTCAGTATTTTAGAAGAGAAAACAAGCTTTCTAAAGCTTGAAGCCCTTGGAGAAAATGAAGATGAACGTTATGCCGTTCCGGAGACTTCGGAGCAGAGTGGTTCAGTATATGAACACTGTGTACGGGCGATAGACCGCAGTCTGCGGTTTGGCGGGCACGGTTTGCCTCTGATCGGGACCGGGGACTGGAATGACGGCTTTAGCGCGATTGGTAGGGAAGGAAACGGAGAAAGTGTCTGGCTTGGCTGGTTTATCCTAGCAGTTCTTAAAAGGTTTATCCCAGTTTGTGCCAGAAAAGATGACAACAAAAGAGTTGAAAAATATACCGAGATCCTCAATGAGCTGCAGGAAAATATGGAGAAATATGGCTGGGACGGCTCCTGGTACAGGCGCGCTTATTATGATGATGGGTCTCCGGTAGGTTCAATCACAAGCTCCGAGTGTCAAATTGATGCGATTGCCCAGTCCTGGTCTATACTGTCCGGCAGTGCTTTAAAAAGCAGAGCAGCGGATGCCATGCTGGCGGTAGAAAGATATCTTTGGGATAAGGAGGCAGCCTTGTTAAAACTGCTGACGCCGCCGTTTGATAAAACAGAAAAAAACCCCGGGTATATCAAAGCCTATATTCCCGGAGTCAGAGAGAATGGCGGACAATATACACATGCGGCTGCCTGGGCGGTTTTGGCATTTAGTAAACTTGGCAGCAGGGATAAGGCGATGGAGCTATTTCAGATGCTGAATCCGGTCAACCATGCCCGTACCGGTATTGAAGTCAGTCAATATAAGGCAGAGCCCTATGTAATCGCTGCCGATGTCTATGCGGTTCAGCCAAATGTCGGAAGAGGCGGATGGACATGGTATACCGGCGCCGCCGGATGGATGTATCAGGCGGCCCTTGAGGGCATTCTCGGGTTGCAGATTACAGGGGACAAACTATCGTTAACCCCGTGTGTTCCGTCCAACTGGGAAACCTATTCCCTGACCTACCGGCATAAAAATTCAACGTATCAAATTATGGTAAACTGCCGGCAGTCAGCAGGTGCTGAAACTGGTGAAAGTAGGACGTCTACTAAGATTAAAGTCGATGATAAAGTTCAGGACTATTTTCCAATTGCTTTAAGCGACGACGGAAAAAACCATGTCGTTGAGATTTCCCTGTAAATCATAAAGACTTTCTTGTGAATGGTCGAGATTTTCTTAGGAAAAGAAAAGTGAAAGCAGGATTTTAGCGTTTTGTATGGAAATTGATTGGTAAAACCAAATAAATATGTAGATGAACAAAAGATAGTTAAAAGAGAATCAGGAAAGAGAGGAGTTTACATGGGAAAAGCTCACGAAATCGAATATAAGGTCTACGGGGATGATATGCAGTTCGTTGAGGTTGAATTGGACCCGGCTGAAAGTGTGATTGCGGAAGCAGGAGCTTTAATGTTTATGGAACCGGGCATTCAGATGGAAACCATTTTCGGGGACGGATCCGGACAGGGAGAAAACAGGGGACTTACCGGGAAACTATTTGGAGCAGGAAAAAGGTTGCTGACAGGAGAAAGCCTTTTTATGACCCTATTTACCAACAGCGGGGCAGGCAAAGCGCATGCTTCTTTTGCGGCCCCTTATCCCGGGAAAATCATCCCCGTTGATTTGACTGCGTATAATGGTAAGGTAATCTGTCAAAAAGATGCCTTTTTATGTGCCGCAAAGGGTGTTGCTATTGGAATTGAATTTAACAAGAGACTCGGAACCGGATTCTTTGGCGGTGAAGGATTTATTATGCAGAAGCTCGAGGGAGACGGCCTGGCTTTCCTGCATGCCGGCGGGACGATTATCGAGAAGGAACTTCGGCCGGGAGAAACCCTCAGGGTCGATACCGGCTGTCTTGTCGGGATGACCGGTAGTGTTTGCTATGATATTCAATTTGTCGGAGGCATCAAAACTGCTTTCTTTGGCGGAGAAGGACTGTTTTTTGCGACTGTTTCCGGCCCCGGCAAAGTTTGGCTGCAGTCTCTGCCGTTCAGCCGTCTCGCCGACAGAATCATAGCTTCCGCGCCGAGGCTTGGTGGGGCCCAGAAGGGCGAGGGGAGTATCCTTGGAGGGCTTGGGAACCTACTGGATGGAGATAGATAAAATGATTTGATGGGATCATTGGAATTTCCAATAGAAAAACAGCTCGTATTCCTTTGAAAGAATGCGGGCTGTTTCATCATTACCTAATGAATTACCTAATGATATTTAAATCCCTAAATATCTAAATATACTGAGTTAATTATTCCATATAATTATTTGTTCAGATTATTGATATCGATAAACGGAACAGCGCCGCTGCCTGTCACGGTCGGGAGTTTGCCGTCCCATTTCTTGATCGCTTCAAGTTGAGCCTCAATTTTACGCAGTTCTACCAGTTCAGGGGTAATAACATCCTTCTGGAGCTTAAGGGCCTCTGCTTCAGCCTTGGCCTGTTCAATCTGCTGCTGGGCTTCGACTTGGATTCTCTGCAGATCAAGATTTGCTTTTAAGGCCTGCTGTTCGGCAATTTGCTTTTCCTCAATGGCCTGATTGAATTGATCACTGAAATTAAATTCAGTGATATTGATATCGTCCAGTCCCATATAATAAACTGCAAGCTTCTTACCAAGCATCTCTTTGACTTTGGCGCTGACTTCCGAACGTTTAGAGATCAGTTCTTCCGCTGTATACTGAGCGGTTACAGCCTTGAGCGATTCACTAACAGCCGGGTCGACAACCTTTTCTTTATATTCCAGGCCAACATCCTGGAAGAGCTTGTTGACATTCTCCGGATTAAGCCGGTAATTTACAGCGATCGTTGTATTCACGACCTGAAGGTCCTTGGAAGAGGTAGTTTGGTCAGACTGGTCTTTCTGTAGCCGGACTTCAACTGGAATAACATCCTGGATGAATGGTACAATGATGTGGAATCCTTCGTCTAAAACGTATGAATTAACTTTACCGAGCTGGACGATAACGCCTCGGTGGCCAGGTTCAACGATTACGTAGCCTTTGAAACCGATCATGGCGGCAATGAGCGCAATAATAAGCACAATTGGAATAATTTTTATCCAGAATCTTCTTCTGGGTCTGACCGGAGTGATGTTTTCTTCCATAGAATTCTCCTCTTTCTGGTTTCGCCTGGAAACTAATTCTATCTTATCATAAGAAGGGATTTAAAGCCAGAATGCAGAATTATTATTTCTTCAAATGATTTAAAATGATTTAAAACAACAGATCATTGTATTATCCGAATTATGAATACATAATACATTTTTATTGGGCATTTACTATTATGCTTTTTTTGTATTAAATAATTGATAGTTCCATTTCATTAGAAGGGCTGTGAGATTTTGCCTGAGAAGAAAAAACTGCCGCCTGTTTTGGCGTTAATCAGAGATAATATTGTTGAATATCAGAACCCATTGGCCTTGAAACCAAAGGAGATAGCTTCCTGGGTAAAAGATTTAAAGCTGCCTAAAAAAGGTGAGATCCTGTTTTATACAGGCAGTGAATATCAGCTTTTACCGTATATTGATTCACTTGTAAAGACGCTGATCTATGTCGATTCGTCCAGCAACCTCTTCTCCTGGTTGATGGGAGCAAGAAAGATTGTGAATAAAACCGGTATTAATGCGGAGAAGATCTATGCTTCTGTTTTAGCTAAAGACAAAGAAAGATTCTGTTCTATCAATTATAAAGCCGCAATCATTTTGCAAAAGCTTGGTTATGATCTTTGCTATGACCCTCAGGCAGATATGTATACCGGTGCTTTGCTGGATGAACTTGGTTTTTGGCAAGAATTAAAGTCCTATGCTGCAGTCTTGGCTGAACGCATTAGAAAGACCGAAGCAAAAGTCGTCGTCTGTACTTCGCCGCATGCGGCGGAAATGTTCAAGCTCGTTTATCCAAAACTGGTTGATTTTCCGGATATTCAGGTAAAGACTTTTATCGAATTGGTCTGGGAAAAAAGGCATTTGCTTCCTGCTGTTGATGAAAAGGATCCGGTGGTTATCCATGATTCCTGCCGGATGGCCAGGGAACTTGGCATATCCCAGGAGATCAGAGATGTTCTGGATGCAGTCGGTGTAAAATATATTGAACCGCTGCGGTGCAGGGAGTGGACGACCTGCTGCGGAGGTCCGAGTAAAATGCTGTTTCCCGAGATATCCAAGACAATTTCTAAACGCAGAGTGGTTGAACTAGCGGATACCGGAGCGAAGCGGGCTTTGATTTCCTGCCCGTACTGCTTATCTTCACTGGAAAGCGGTGTCGATAAGAATCATCCGATGATCATGGATGATATGGTTGAATTCTTATTTAGGGGGTTTAAAGGGTAATGTCTGACTTAAATAAAGAAATAGGCGCCTACACCAAGAATTTGAATAAAGCAAGTAAAGACCATAATATTAACCGGGCGATCACCAGAGCTGTAAAATCCTACAGGGAGACGGTATCTTCAACCATGGATCGCTATCCGCACACGGAAAAGCTTGCCGAGGAAGTCCGGGAAATTAAAACATATTCGATGCAGCATAATAAAGCGCTTATGGAACAGGCCATGGATGCCATTGAAAAAAATCATGGCAAGGCTTTCTTTGCTAAAGACAAGGATGAAGTTTTCCGTATTCTCGATGAGATTGTCGGTACCGGCAAAGTCATTGTGAAAGGCAAGAGCATGCTGGGTGAAGAACTCAAACTCAGGCACGGGCTGGAGAAAGCCGGGAACGAAGTTTGGGAAACCGATCTTGGGGAATTCATTCTTCAGCTGAAGGATGACCGCCCCATGCATATTCTGTCTCCGGCAATCCACGTACCCAGGGAACAGGTTGCCGAGATCTTTTCCGATTTCTTTAAGAAGGAAGTGCCTCCCGATATTGCCCAGGAAGTTGGGGTCGTACGGGAATTTTTAAGAGAGAAATATTTCACTGCCGATATTGGAATCAGCGGCGCCAATGTGGTTGCTGCCGATACCGGTCAAGTTGTTATTATTGAAAATGAAGGCAATGTCCGGCTTTGTACAGGTGCGCCGCCGGTACATATTGTCATTGTGGGGATCGAAAAACTCGTACCGTCTTTCCTAGAGGCTATGATGACGGCCGAGGTAACCTGGAGATACGCCCAGTACGGAGCACCGAGCTATGTCAATATTATCAGTGGTCCGAGCAAAACCGGGGATATCGAGAAGGTTACGACTTACGGCGCTCATGGACCGAAAGAATTTTATGTGATTTTTGTTGATAACGGCCGGAGCAAAATGATGGCGGAGGAACATTTCAGCCAGGCTTCGCACTGCCTGCGCTGCGGCGGCTGCATGTATGAGTGCCCTGTTTTCCAGGTCACAGCAGGGCATTATGGCAAGACCTACTTAAGCGGCATAGGATCCGTCTGGACGGCCTTCGTTGAAGGCGGAGCAGATGCTGCTGCTCCGATGCTGTACACCTGTCTGCGCTGCGGACGTTGTGTGGAGCGCTGCCCGATGCAGATTGACGTACCGAGCATGGTCGGGGAACTGCGAAGCAGGGTCGTATCATCGGAAGAATAACGGACGGATTGTTTTAAAAAGTAAATCCGATTACGAGAGTATTGTAAAAATTAGAATATGGAATAGTTTAAGAGTAAGGCTTAGATAAACCTTACTCTTTTATAGTGGTAAGCAGTAAAAATTTCCTTGAGTTATATAAAGTAGTTTGCTTATTCGGATAGCGCAGGATTGGCAGAAGTAGACCAAATTCTTTCCTCGATTAATTTTGGACAATAGAGATTCATACAGAGCTACGGAAGACGTATTTTGGAAAATAATATGCTATAATACAAAAAAAATTATTCTTTTAAATTATAGGTTAATTTTATTATAACTGGAGAATAAAAAATGGTAAAAGAATCGCATAGAGACAAGACAGAAAAAGTGAAGACTGGGGAAAATAATAAAAATCTTTCGCTCAAAGACAGATTATTTACGATCGTATTCGAGAACGATACCCATGCGGGGAGGTCTTTTGATATTGCGCTGCTCTGGCTGATCCTGCTGAGTATTCTCGTTGTCTGTTTGGAATCGCTGCCCAATTTGAATCAGGATTACCGCACAATTCTCTCTGGTACGGAATGGGTGATCACGCTTCTCTTTACAATTGAATATATCATCAGAATCTGGGTCGTAAGAAATAAACTAAGATATCTGAAAAGTTTCTTTGGCGTAACCGATTTACTGGCAATCTTGCCAACGTATCTGAGTATCTTTATCGCCGGTAGCCAGTTTGCTTTGATTTTTAGGGTCTTTCGTCTACTGAGGATCTTTCGGATCTTAAAGCTCGGCCGGTACGTCGGTGAATCATATTCGCTGATCAATGCGCTGAAGGCCAGCCGCTATAAAATTATTGTCTTTCTGCAGGGGGTCCTCGTTGTGGTTGTAATCGTTGGGACAATGATGTATTTAATTGAAGGGGAAACCAGCGGATTTGACAGTATTCCGGCCTCAATCTACTGGGCGATTGTGACCCTTACGACCGTCGGATTTGGCGACATTACACCGGTCACACCTTTGGGAAGGATTGTTGCCTCCATGCTGATGCTTCTTGGTTATGGCGTAATTGCCGTACCTACTGGCATTGTCTCAGCAGAGCTAGCAAAAAACAGAAACATAAAAGCATCTACACGAACTTGTCCGAACTGCCGCCTAGTTATTCAGGACGAAGGGGACAACTACTGCAAAAATTGCGGCCTTCAACTAGAAAAAAAAGAAAACAATAAAGTATAAATGTATAGGATACTTTATTGTTCAAGTTTTTAAACAATCTACAATTAAAAATAGAGCAAATGAAGCAAAATCTATGGAAGTTTACCGCCTTAGACGACCTTGGTCGTCCAATTCTCACAATTCCAAACTTCCGTAACGACATCCTGGTAAAAATCAGGCTCATGGCAAATGAGGAGCAGGCTGCCTTTATAGGCCTGAAGCGCGCGTTTCAGCTCCTGTTTGGCTTCGACATCGAGATGGTTGGTTGGTTCGTCGAGCAGCAGAAAATTTGTTTCTTTATTAATCAGCTTGCAGAGTCGTACTTTGGCCTGCTCACCGCCGCTTAAGACCAGGATTTTGCTTTCGATGTGCTTCGTTGTTAAACCGCATTTGGCCAGCGCTGCCCGCACTTCGTACTGCGTATAGCCGGGGAAGTCCGACCAGAATTCTTCAATGCAAGTCTTATAATTGGCATCCTTGATTTCCTGTTCAAAGTAGCCGGGGAAGAGATAGTCTCCAAGTTCAGCCTGGCCTGAAAGGGAAGGGATTTCACTGAGGATGCTCTTTAAGAGCGTGGTTTTGCCGATCCCGTTAGCGCCGGTTAATGCAACCTTCTGGCCGCGCTCCAGGGAAATATTGATCGGACGGGAGAGCGGTTCGTTATAGCCGATCACCAGATTAGAGGTTTGAAACACGAGCTTGCCGGAAGTCCTGGCTTCTTTAAAGTTGAATACCGGTTTGGGTTTGTCCTTGGCCAGTTCGATCCGGTCCATTTTATCGAGCTTTTTCTGGCGGGACATCGCCATATTTCGGGTAGAGACTCTGGCTTTGTTGCGCGCGACAAAATCCTCCAGGTCGGAAATTTCCTGCTGCTGTTTTTTATAGGCCGCTTCGAGCTGCTGCTTTTTTGTCTCGTAGACATTCAGGAAATTCTGATAGTCTCCGACATAGCGGTTCAGTTGCAGGTTGTCCATATGATAAATCAGATTGATTACGCTGTTTAAGAATTCCATGTCGTGTGAGATCAGGATAAATGCATTTTCATAGGCCAGCAGGTAGCGTTTCAGCCATTCAATGTGCTGTTCATCGAGATAGTTTGTCGGCTCATCCAAAAGCAGAATATCCGGCTTTTCCAGCAGAAGTTTGGCCAAAAGTACTTTGGTCCTCTGACCGCCGCTTAAGTCATCCACGTCCTTATCGAGACCGATATCCTGCAGACCTAAACCGCGGGCGGTCTCCTCAACCTTAGCATCGACAATATAGAAATCATTGTTGTTCAAGGTTTCCTGAATCAATCCCATCTCTTCGAGCAGCACTTCCAGTTCCTCAGGTGAAGCGTCGCCCATTTTATCACAAATCGCGAGCATCTCAGCTTCCAGTGCAAAAAGATACTGAAAAGCATCCTTAAGAACATCGCGGATCGTTGCTCCTTTGGCCAGAACCGTGTGCTGGTCGAGATAACCGACCCTGACCCGTTTAGACCATTCGATCTGGCCTTCATCAGGCTCGAGTTGGCGCGTAATGATGTTCATAAACGTAGATTTTCCCTCGCCATTCGCCCCGATCAAGCCGATATGCTCGCCCTTCAGCAGGCGGAAAGAAACATTTTGAAATATGGCTCGGTCGCCAAAGCCATGACTCAAGTTTTTAACAGTCAGAATACTCATGTTTTCTTATCTTCCTTTTTACATAAATTAGTAAAAATCTTCAACGGTTACCATGCATTTTAGAGTTGACGTATTTTAGAGTCAACAAGGTGATAGCAGGAAATATCTTTATTAGATTATCAAATCTGTCTAAGGAGAGCAAGTCAGAAATATGACAGCGCAGAAACTAATTCGTATCATGCTTTATTGATAAGAAGGGCAGCCTCCATGATGATATTTGCTTGGGACTGAGTTGATGGTAATATTAGATGAAAGATGCATTTTTGATCCGTTTGAGCGGATCAAAAATATAAAGGTGGAAGCGATGGGTATTGATTATTTTGATCAAATTTGGCGAACTAAAGATTCCAAAAGCAGTTATAAAGAAGGAAGCGCGGATTCCTGGGACAACAGGGTCGAAGAATTCACAGGCATCGAACCTGATGAGAGAATTGTAAATATTACAGAACTGCTTACCGCAAAAAGAATGCTCCGGGAAGACAGCACTGTTCTGGATATCGGCTGCGGACCCGGCCGTTTTGCAGCAGAATTTGCCCGAAGAGCGAAAAACGTAACCGGTGTGGATATTTCGCCGAAAATGGTGCGAACCGCCAGAGACTACGCGGCGGCCCGGGAGCTTCAAAATATTGATTTCATGGAGATGGACTGGCGGCAAGACGACTTGTTCGCAAAACAGTGGAAGCAAAAATTCAGCCTGGTAACTGCCATTATGTCTCCCGCTATTGGGAGCAGGGAAAGCCTTGAGAAGATGATCGCAGTCAGCAGTGAATATTGTTTTTTAAGTCATTTTGTTGAACGGCATGATTCCATTAGTGACGAACTGAAAAGACGGTTTCTTCCGCCCCATATGGAAGATGTATACGGCAACAAAGGATTGTACTGCTGTTTCAATATTCTCTGGCTCAAAAAACTTTGTCCTGAAATTACGTATATCGAGACAGCAAGGGAAAGTGTCCGCACATTGGATGAAGCGAACCGTCATTACATCAGCAGACTTGGCATGAAGACAGATTTGACTGATGAGCAAAAAGCGGACATCAGGAATTATCTTCAAAGCAAAGCAGAGAACGGGCTGATCAGAGAAACGATCATAGGGAAGATTGCCTGTATATGTTGGAAAGTTGCAGCCGTCTAGATTCCCAGAAACGAAAAAGAGTTCATTATTGAATAAGTTTCTTTTTTACCATGACCAGCGGGAAAGGCAATGTCAGCAGCGTAACGGCTAAGAGCCAGATGATATGGCCGGTGATTGCTGGAGTAACCTGTCCCAGAACCAGTGGACGCACCGTTTCAACCGTATGGTACAGCGGCGTCAGCCACGGAAGAAAACGAATGGCGGCGGGCAAGCTTTCAATCGGAAAAAAGATTCCGGCAAACAGAAACATTGGAGAAATCAACAGCGTGAAAAAATAGCCGAAAGAGTCGTAATTGGGAGCGAGACTCGTCCAAATTAAAGAGAGATTGGAAAAAATGACGGACATGAGGATCAGTGGGACAAAGATGAGCAGGGCATACAGGGAGTGGACAATGCCGAATAAAGCGACGACAATAAAGAAAACCGCACCGTAAAGAGCACCTTTGAACGTGCCGTACAGGATTTCGCCGAGGATGATGTCGTCCATGCTTACCGGCGTAACCACCATGCTGTGAAATATTTTCTCCTTGGACATCCGGGTATAGCTGTTGTAGGTCATCTCATAAGTTACAGCAAACATCGCTGAAGAAGCGATCAGCCCCGGAGCCAGAAAATCAAGGTAGGAAAGCCCGTTGATCTGCGTAATATAAACACCCAGACCAAAGCCCATGGCCCAGAGATAAAGCAGCGGCTCCAGAAAGTTAAACATGATATTAGCTTTCCATGTTTTACCGAAAACCTTCAGATTCCGTACGAATACCTTAAAGGTCAGCACGGGGTTAAGATCGAGCTTAATTATTTTCATCCTATTATCCTCCATATCATTAACGGTTTTGAGATTATTTCTCAAAACCGCCGCGGACACCATGCAGCGTTTCGCCGGTCAGTTTTAGAAAAACATCTTCGAGATTTGTAGGTCTCAGGCGCTGATAGCTGACAGGAAGGTGTTCACCGGCAATTCTTTGATTCAGGTTGTCAGCCATAGCTGGTCCGAGATCAGAATAGAGAACCAGATCATCACCAATTTGCTGATAAGATTTCAGCCACTCAGCGCTCCAGTTCAGGAGCTTATTTTGCATATCCGGACTCACTCCGAGTTCCAGCGCATATGCACCGACATGCTTATCAATAAGATCTTTCGGTACACCTTGCTCAAGGATTTTGCCCTGATTGATGATGATCAGTCGGTCACAGAGATGACTGGCTTCTTCAAGATAGTGTGTTGTCAGGAGCATGGTCGTACCGCTTTCTTTTAACTGCCGCAGACGCTGCCAGACCATATGACGGGCGTACGGATCAAGCCCGGTGGTTGGCTCATCGAGAATCAATAGCTCCGGACGGTTGATCAACGCACGGCCGATTGTCAGACGTCGTTTCATGCCGCCGGACAGCTCGTCGACGACCGCATTGGCTTTACTTCGAAGATCCATAAAGTCCAGGATTTCCAAAGCCCGTTCCCTGGCAATACTTCTCGGCAGTCGGTAATAGGAGGCGTAGACCAGCAGGTTTTCCAGAATCGTCAGTTCCGGGTCAAGGTTGTCTTCCTGAGCAACAACACCGAGACGTGCTTTAATTTCCCGGGAATGCTCCGAAATATCCTGGCTGAAAACCGTCAGGCGGCCCTCAGTTCGGGGTGACAAGCCAAAGACCATCCTGGCCAGGGATGTTTTGCCGGCGCCGTTTGGGCCAAGAAGTCCAAAACACTCTCCTTGCCGGACAGTAAAAGAGATCGTGTCAACGGCAGTGAAATCTCCGAACCGTTTCGTTAGATTTTGGGCTGAAATGATATCGGCTGGAAGAGAATAAGACATGAGAGGGTACCTCCGTGGATTGCTGTTCTTTTTCCCTAGCGTATCAAAAGGAGGGCAGAAGGGCAAGGCCGCATCTGTGAAAATATCATGTAGGAGAAGGCTGGGAAGAGAAGGCTATATACTGTCCAGTAGATTGCGGGTGGACACGTTGTGCGTCTTCTGATATAATGTAATCGCTTAGGTTGCATTATTTTGCAATAATAGGGAAACAGGTGAAATACCTGTACGGTCCCGCCGCCGTAAGGTGGAGCAGATTCAAAGTTGCCACTGTTTACAATGGGAAGGCTGAATTTGCTTTGAAACCGAGTCGGAAGACCTGCCTGAGCCGTTTTGCACTGTTTTCACGGAGGATGAAAGGTGTAGCATACGAATCGTGCAGAAGTGTTTGAGACTGTTTGCAGATTTTGTAAGTAAAACCTCTTCCAACCGCCGGTTAGAGAGGTTTTTTGATGTCCATGGAGCTTCGATAGAAATGGAGAACAAGTCATGAAAGCCGTTATTCCACGTATTATGTTTGCGGCTGCAGGCAGCAGCAGCGGCAAGACGACAATTACCTGCGCGGTATTACAAGCGCTTTTGGAGCAAGGGGTTCATCCTGCTGCGTTTAAATGCGGGCCGGACTATATTGATCCGATGTTTCACACCGAAGTCATCGGGACAAACTCACGAAATCTGGATCTATTTATGTTATCGGAAGAGGTTTGCCGGTATTTGCTGGTCAAGAATTCCGAGCAGGCCCAAGTCGCTGTTTTAGAAGGGGTAATGGGCTATTATGACGGGCTTGGCATTGGCAGTACCGTGGCAAGCTCTTACCATTTGGCGGTAGCAACGCAAACGCCGGTGATCCTGATTGTCAATTGTGCCGGTTCAGCAATCTCAATTGCAGCCTTGATTCAGGGATTTTGCCGTTTCAGACCGGACAACGGGATCAAGGGCGTTATTCTAAATAATCTTACACCTTCCCTATATCCGCAATATAAGGAAATGATCGAAAAAGAGACGGATATCCAGGTGGTCGGTTACTTTCCGAAACTCAAAGAATGTGCACTGGAAAGCAGACATCTTGGATTAATTACAGCATCAGAAGTGAAAGACCTTCAGCAAAAAATGAAATTTCTGGCCATACAGGCCAGAGAATCCATTGATTTGAACCAGCTGCTGCGTATTGCAGGCGGGGCCGCGGAAATAGACTATTATGAGGCCGCGATTGAGAAAATCTCTGCTGTCAAAGTCGCCGTAGCCAGAGATAAAGCTTTCTGTTTTTATTACCAGGACAGCCTCGAACTTTTGGAAACATTGGGAGCTGAACTGCAGTATTTTAGCCCGCTTGAGGATCAAGCCGTACCTGAATGCGACGGACTGATTCTCGGCGGCGGTTACCCGGAATTATATACCGAACAACTGGCTGGGAATACATCAATGCTGTCAAGTATCAGGCAGGTTCTTGCTAAAAATACTCCCTGCATAGCCGAGTGCGGCGGGTTTATGTATTTATTGAACCGTATTGCTGACAAGGACGGCAAACCTTATCCGATGGCAGGATATTTAGAAGGGGACGCTGTACTGACGGATAAACTGAACCGTTTCGGTTATATCACGCTGACGGCGCAAAAGGATAACCTGCTGTGCGGCAAAGGCGGCAAGATCAACGCGCATGAATTTCATTATTCGGATTCAACAGCCAATGGCGGCGGTTTTACGGCAGTCAATTCATCAGGGAGCAAAATGTGGGACTGCATCCATGCCGATGAGAACCTCGTTGCCGGCTATCCCCACCTTCATCTCTGGGGAAACCCTGAGTTTGCACGTTCGTTTATCCGGAGATGCAGCGACTTTCAGGCTGCCAGGATGGGTTCGTAAGGTGTGCGTAAACAGGAAAAATTTGAATCATTTGCTGAACGGAACGATAGCTGATATAAAACGACAACTGATATGAAGGGATATTTTTGTGAAAGGAAAGAGGCGGTAAGTAATGTTGGCTTTGGTTAGCGGAGGCGTTGCCAGTGGAAAGTCTGAAATAGCGGAAAATTTGGCTGTCAGCCTGAATACAGGAAAGATGGCCTATATCGCAACGATGACTGCCTCAGACGAAGAATGCCGCAACCGGGTTGTCAAGCACCGTCGGATGCGGGACGGCAAAGGGTTCGACACCTTCGAGTTTTCTTACGGACTTTCCGAGAAAATCCCTATTTTAAGCGGCTGCGATACCGCTTTACTCGAGTGTATGGGCAACCTGATTGCCAATGAAATGTATCTGCAGAAGCGCAGCCCGCAGGATGCCATTGATTGCATCAGTAATGATATTCGGCTGCTAGCGGCGACTGTACCGAATACCGTCATCGTAACCAGCACGATATTTGAGGATTTCAAAGCCTATGATGATTTTACGACCGGCTATATCCGTGTACTGGCTGAAATAAATTCGGCAATTGCCGCGGCTGCAGATGTCGTGATTGAATCCGTCTGCGCGATTCCGCTTATCCATAAAGGAATGAAGGAGCTTTCCGGTTATGAAAACCTTGTATGAATCGTTTGTTGCAGCCTTTTCGATGTTTTCTAAAATTCCAATGCCTCAAATTGACTGGAACGAGAAGAATATGCGTTATTCTTTTATCTTCTTTCCTGTGGTCGGGGCTGTCATTGCCTTTGTTCTCTATTTCTTGTTTCTATTATTGGAATATTTCAGGTTCAGTCCCGTCTTTTTTGCTGCTGCAGCTGTGTTTATTAACGTCATGATCACTGGCGGAGTTCACCTCGACGGTTATTGTGACACGACAGATGCCTTGAATTCCCATAAGGACCAAGAGGAAAAGCTTCGAATCCTTAAGGATCCCAATGTTGGAGCCTTCGCGCTCATCTATACGTCAGTTATCCTGCTGCTACAATTTGCGGCGTGGTATGAGACCTATCTGAAACCGGACTTTTTCTTTCTCGTTCTTGTTTCGTTTGTCCTGTCACGGTCGATGGCCGCTTTGGCAGTCGTCTGCTTTCCGTGTGTCAGAAAAACAGGACTTGCTTCAATCTTTGCAGGTTATGCCTCGAAAAAAACGGTAAGAATCATTAGTTGCTTGATTGTTTTATTATGTGTTGCAGCAATGTTGTACGTGAGTATGATTGTCGGGATCACTGCAGTTCTATTTATTATGCTGTCCTTTTACTTATTTAACCGCATGGTTCAAAAACATTTTGGGGGCATAACCGGCGATCTGGCAGGCTTTTATATTGTAGTAAGCGAAACAGGAATACTTCTGATTTCGGTAATAGCAGGAGGCGTTAGACTATGATTTTGGTGATCGGAGGCGCTAGTCAGGGAAAATTGGAATTTGTCAGGAGTACGTGGGATATCGCTTCGGCCAACATTACGGATGGCGGGACGTGCAGCTTCGAAGAGGCTTTTCAGCGTCCGGTGCTTGACCATCTGCATCTGTTGATTAGGCGCTTGCAGGAAGCCGGTCATGATGTCCGAAGGTTTGTCACTGACGGAATTGGGCAGCACCCCGATATGATTCTGATTTGTGATGAATTAAGTTCAGCCGTGGTACCGGTTTTAAAAGATGACCGGGAAATGCAGGAAGTTACCGGGAGGGTCCTTTGCACGGCCGCCCAGAAAGCGGCTAAGGTCTATCGTGTTTTCTACTCCGTTCCGGTTCTGATTAAAGGTGAAGAGCATGAATAAGTTCCTATACCTGGTCCGGCATGGCAAGACGGAAGGGAATCTGAGACGCAAGTATATCGGAATTACGGATGAGCCTTTATGTGAACAGGGGATTTCCGAAATCCGTGAGCATATTGCTGCCGGTCGCTATACGGCGGTTGAGCACGTCTTTGTCAGTCCAAGGCTCCGCTGCCTTCAGACCAGGGAGCTGATCTATCCGGATATTCCTTACAGTATAATGCCTGAACTTGCGGAGTGCAGCTTCGGTATATTCGAAAACAAATCGTATGAACAGCTGAAGGACCTTGCCGAGTACAAAAGTTGGATTGACGGCGGCGGAAAACAGCAAGTCCCGGGCGGAGAACAGCCGGAAATATTCAGGTCCCGCTGCCTGGACGGTTTTAACCGCGTTATGCAGGAAGTAGATGAAGCCGGAATCGAAAAGGCCGCGCTGGTTATTCACGGCGGTACGATCATGATGCTGCTTGAGGCATTTTCTCCCGAAGTATTTGATTTTTACCATTGGCAGATAAAGAACGGCGAAGGCTATCAGCTGACGATTGATCAGGCTTTATGGACCGAAAAGAAGAAGCTGGCGGCGATAGCGAAGATCTAGAGGATAAGAATATAAAGATCCAAAGTTGATCGCTGCTTGTTTTTGGGAATGACGAAATCGACGAAATGATAAAGAAGTTGGTATGGAATGATTACACTTTATGCTTTAATGACAGGTTATATTTTGGATTTGATTTTTGGTGATCCTTCCTGGCTGCCTCATCCGGTTCGCTGGATCGGTTCGCTGATTGCCGGAGGAGACAAATATCTGCACCGGATCAGTTGCAGGACGGACCGAGGCCAGTATTGGTGCGGGGTACTGCTGACTGTTACCATTGTTACGGTGACATTTCTCGTGCCGTTGGGCCTATTGTATTTGCTGAATAGCATTAGCCCGCTGCTGGGATTTATGGCCGAGGCTTTGATGTGTTATCAGATTCTGGCTACGAAGTCGCTGCAAGCTGAGAGCATGAAGGTCTATGATGCCCTGCAGAAGAACGATATCATGGAAGCCCGTTATCAATTATCCTGGATTGTCGGCCGGGACACGGAGAATTTGAACAGCTCCCAGGTAGCGAAAGGCGCTGTGGAAACCGTGGCCGAAAATCTTTCCGACGGCGTCATCGCGCCGATGCTTTTCATTCTAGTTGGCGGAGCCCCTTTGGGCTTTTTGTATAAAGCGGTCAATACCCTGGACTCGATGATTGGCTATAAAAATGACAAATATCTTTATTTTGGCCGGTTTGCTGCCAAACTGGATGATGTCGCCAATTATCTTCCGGCCAGAATTTCTGCCTATTTGATGCTCCTGGCTGTTTTTTTGACCCGTTATGATTTCAAAGATGCCTTCAGAATCTACCGGCGTGACCGTCATAATCATACCAGTCCGAATTCCGCCCACACTGAAGCCGTTTGTGCCGGAGCCCTTAATATTCAGCTTGCCGGAAGCAATTCTTACTTTGGCAAGCTGGTGGTCAAACCAACGATTGGTGACCCGATCCGGGAGATCGAGGCTGAAGATATCCGCCGCGCCAACAAGCTCATGGTTGCGACGTCGCTTGTCGGCTTGATTCTGGGGTCCGCTGTCAGAGCGCTTATTGTTCAGTAAGTAGCAGCTTTGTAAATTCTACGGAGCAGGAGAGTACAAGCAGTGTAGTTATTAAGACTTATTAAGGTAAGCCTGTAGTTATCAGCTCTTTGGGGATTATCTTTGAAGAAACACTCTATGGGGTAGGTCTGGGAGTCACAATACCGCTTTTCGGCTGTTGTGCCCTCCGTGGCACAAAAAGCCGCGCTCCGCCTCGTGCTCCGCTTAGCGCGGAACTGTGACTCCCAGACTGGTCTTAAGGGTGGGAGACTTTAGCGGCTCAAGAAGCACTATCAAGCTTAATAAGCAGGTTTACTTTGCCTTCCGTAACTAACTTTTTTATGACTTGCTCCTTGTATCATTACCTTCTAAGCATTGTTGCTTCTGAGCGCAACGCTCTACATCGTGCTTCACATGGCGGTAATTAGGATTTTAGACTTGTGCTTGCCAACAAAGTGAGGAATACCGGCTGAGACAGAATAAGGGGACTTAATGTATTTGCTATCCTTCCTGAATTTTCTACAAAACTTTCTACAGATTAGCGTCTCTTCGTAACCGACCTGACAAGCGGAACAAGGATGTGGAGCGCGGCTATTTGCGCCATGGATGGCGCAATAGCCGAAAAGGCGGTTACGAAGAGGCGCCAACCGCAGAAAAGAATCTATAGATTAGAACCTACATATTCACCCCAAGAATAATCCCAAACTTTAAACAAGCTTAGGCTACAAATACGACAGAGACAGGTGAGAGCAGATGTATCAATATATCCACGGGGGAGACATTTATTCGGTAAAAAAACTGACAGGCAGACAGGAAATTCTTGATTTTTCTTCCAATGTCAATCCACTCGGGCTGCCGGAGTCCGTGAAAGAAGCCGTAATCCGTTCGCTTGACGAATGTACGAATTATCCTGACCCGTTTTGCCGGGATCTTGTTGCGGCTCTGGCGAACTATGAGTGTACGGATCCTGAATATATCCTTGCCGCCAATGGGGCTGCAGAGATTATTTTCAGACTCGCGCTGGCTCTGAAACCGAAAAAGGCGCTGATCTTTGCTCCGACGTTTGCAGACTATGAAAAGGCGCTGCATACGGTGGATTGCTCGATAGAATATTATTTTTTACGGCCGGAGCACGATTTTGCAGCCCGTGAGGACCTGTTGGATCAGATGCGTCCAGGCCTGGACATCATGATTCTTTGTAACCCCAATAATCCTACCGGTCAATTGTGTTCACGTGCATTTTTACAGAAAGTGCTTGCCAAGAGCCAGGAAATCGGTGCAATCGTGATGATTGATGAATGCTTTATGGATTTTGTCGAAAATAAAGAACAATTTTCTGTGCAAAACTGTATTGAACAGTATGAAAATCTCGTCATCCTGAAAGCTTTTACCAAGATATTTGCGATGCCGGGTTTTAGACTTGGCTACGCTTTGACAGCCAACAAAACATTGCTCGAACAAATGAGGTCCGCCGGTCAGGACTGGAGTGTTTCAACGCCGGCCCAAACGGCCGGTATCGCTGCCTTAAAAGAAACTGCCTATCTGCAGCAGACGAAACAGCTGATTGAAACAGAAAGAAGATTTTTGATTGATGCGCTTTTGGGTCTTGGACTGAAGGTCATCGGCTCCAGAGCAAACTACATATTTTTCCGGACTCAGCGTACAGACCTATCCGAAAAGCTGATTGCGAAAGGGATTATGATCCGTCCATGCGCCAACTATGTCAATTTAAACGGTGAATATTTCAGGGTTGCTGTGAAAAACCATGAAGATAATTTGAAACTCAGCACCGTACTCAGGGATGTGATATGTGATGAAAGCAGTCATGGTCATTGTTGACGGACTTGCAGATGAAAAAATTGAAGAATTAGGCTGGCAAACCACATTTGAGGCTGCCTGTCATCCTGAACTTGATCAAATTGCCGCCGAGGGTTATACCGGCTGGTTTGATTCCTGCCCGCAGGGTTACCTGCCGGAGAGCATGCCGTGTATCCTGAATCTTTTAGGCGTTAAGCCTGCCTATTTTCCGCAAAGCAGGGCATCACTCGAACTGCTTGCTAACGGCTACTGCCTGGAGCAGGATGAAGTTGTTCTTCGCTGCAACCTTGCCGCCCTTGACAGTCACGGAAGATTAGCTTCCTTCAACGGCGGGAACTTAACCGGAGCGGAAATGCAAAAAGCAGCGAAAATAGCGGCTGATATCGATTCGAATATCAAGATATTGCATTTATCCGGGTATAGGAACCTGATCATTGTCAAAGCACAATACTTTAAAACACTGGATTGTAAGACTTATCCGCCGCATGAATTTTTGGGCGGTGATTCGGATGATTTATTAGCGGATATCTGCGCTTCGGCCCCCATACTCCAAGAATTTGTTTCGGAGGGGAGAAACAGGTTAAAATACCTAAGCAGCCAAGAGCAGCAAATGATGTTTTATCCGTGGGGAATATCCGGGAAAAGCCGTTTACCTGCATTCGCAGAATTGTATGGCAAAAAAGCAGCGGCAGTCTGCGGTACGGAAATTGCCAAAGGGATTGCTTTGGCCTTGAAGATGGATGTTCCTGATCTAGCAGAAGCTACCGGAGACACGGATACGGATCTGGCCCTTAAGGCTCAAACAGCCTGCCGTCTGTTGTCCGGTCATGATTTTGTGCTTGTGCATATCAATGGCACAGATGAAGCCGCTCACCGGCATGATTATCGGGAAAAAATTGAATTTATCGAAAGAATCGACCGGGAGTTTTTTGCCTTTCTGCGTCAGAACCTGACAGATGATACCGGGATTCTGATCTGTGCCGATCATGCGACCAGCCCTGTCAGCGGGAAGCATTCGGCCTTGGACGTTCCGTATATCCTCCGAAAAGCCGGGGAAACCTTTCCGCCGGGGGATTTGGAAGCGAATAAGGTCTTAAAGTATTTGATTTCAGAGTAAATAATAACATAACAAACAGGAAAGCGGGTGTCACACGATGGCCAAATCAATCATGGTTCAGGGAACAATGTCCAATGCCGGAAAAAGCTTGTTCACGGCAGGTCTGTGCCGTGTTTTTAAACAGGCAGGTTATAAGGTAGCCCCCTTCAAATCCCAAAATATGGCGTTGAACTCCTACATAACCAAAGAAGGGCTGGAGATGGGCAGAGCGCAGGTCGTCCAGGCAGAAGCTGCCGGGCAGGAGCCCAGTGTCCTGATGAATCCGATCCTTTTGAAACCGACAAATGATCAGGGCTCGCAGGTTATTGTCAACGGTGAAGTGTTGGGCAATATGAATGCAGCAGATTATTTTAAATATAAGACGAAGCTTATTCCCAACATTATGGCGTCCTACCAGACGCTTGACCAGAACAATGACGTTATTGTCATTGAAGGAGCAGGCAGTCCTGCAGAGATTAATTTGCAGGAGGATGATATCGTCAATATGGGGATGGCCAAAATGGCTAAAGCTCCGGTGCTGCTTGTCGCCGATATTGACAGGGGCGGCGTTTTTGCATCCATTTACGGTACGGTGATGCTTTTAAGTGAAGATGAAAGGAAAATGATCAAAGGCATTGTGATTAATAAATTTCGCGGAGATGTAGAAATCTTAAGGCCCGGGCTGCGGATGATTGAAGAAAAAGTCAATATTCCGGTCATCGGTGTCGTTCCATATCTGAATATCGACATTGAAGATGAAGATAGTTTATCCGAAAGAATTGCTGTGGACAAAACAGTGCAAGCAGTAGATATTGCAGTGATCCGGCTGCCAAGGATGTCCAATTTTACCGATTTTAACGTTTTTGAACTGATTCCCGGAGTTTCCCTGCGCTATGTGAAATCCATGGCCGAGCTGAAGAATCCGGATATGATCATCCTGCCAGGGACAAAAAATACGATGGCTGACTTGTTGTGGCTGCGTCAGAGCGGTCTGGAAGCAAAGATTAAAAAGCAGGCTGCTGACGGGGAAACCATTGTATTTGGGGTATGCGGAGGCTACCAAATGCTTGGCGAAACGCTGGAAGATCCTTTTGGCGTAGAAGAGGGTGGAAGTCTCGCAGGAATGGGTTTGTTGGATATGAAAACAATATTCTCCAAACAGAAGACCAGGACGCAGGTAGAAGGCAAGTTCAGTCAGCTTGACGGTGTTCTTGCCGGATTATCCGCGATCCGTTTTCACGGTTATGAAATTCATATGGGCGTGACAGAAACTGGGGATACCGAGCCTCTGACGCATATCGACATCGAGTCAGGCCTTCAGGTACAAAAGACAGAAGGCGTCCGGAAACGGAATATTATGGGCAGCTATGTTCATGGCATCTTTGATGAAGAAGGGGTCGCTGTAGCGATTGCCAAATGTCTGTTAAATAAAAAGGGGTTGGATTCAACCAGTCTTAAACGGTTAAGCTATAAACAGTATAAAGAGCAGCAGTATGACCGATTGGCGGATGAAATCCGGAAACACGTCGACATGGCTGCGATCGTAAATATTTTGGAGGCAGGTGTATAATCGATGAAAAAAGGTCTTATTCATATTTACTGCGGGGATGGCAAAGGAAAAACGACCGCTTCTCTCGGTCTGGCAGTGAGGTGTGCAGGCAGAGGGCGCAGGGTATTGATCGTCCAGTTCTTAAAAAGCCAGGATACTGGAGAACTACATACCCTGGAGAAAATTCCGGGGATAACATTTTTGCGCGGTGAAGAATCCTTCAGTTTCTATAATCAGGAAACAAATGAGCAGAAGGAGCAACGCAGGACCGTTTATAATAAGATCCTGCAGCAGGCGGTTTCAGCGTGCCGTGAGGGCCAAGCCGATTTGCTGATTCTTGATGAAGCAGTAGCCTCCTATAATTATGACCTGATTGACCGTGTGTTTCTGCTTGAATTTTTGCGGACGAAACCTGAAGGGCTTGAGGTTGTGCTGACCGGACGGGGGCCTGCGGAGGAGCTTCTTGATCTAGCCGACTATGTCTCTGAGATCAAGAAGGTTAAACATCCTTATGATAAAGGGATCAAAGCGCGTCTCGGCATTGAACGGTAATATTTTACAGCCTCGATTCCATCTTGACAAGAATCCGGTCTCCGCTTTATACTAAAATCAGAAAATATAATACATGATGGTTAAAAACATACAGTGTTACCTTTTGCTGACAGGTCAGGTTGGAATTCGTGGCACAGGTCAGAGGGATGTATGGGATGTTGCCGGACGGATTCAAAGCCACCTTCAGGGTTGGCTTTATTTATTCAGATTAGTTTCTCGCAAAATTCCTCAGTTTCCGTTGAGATTCGTGTTTAAGGTCCATCGATTTCCAGTTAACGTTTCAGGTTCACAAGTATGTTGTTCCGGTAAATGATTGTGTTGCCTTGACCTTAGGTTTTCACCAGGCTCCATTTCTAGACCCCATTATCCGGGTGATTCTTGAGAAAGGTGTAGAGGAAGTAGCATAAGTCCCGATTTATGATTCCACGTGTTTAGGTTAAAGTAGGTGACTCGAGTAAAATCGACTGTTTGTGTTCATGAGGAATTTTGCGGGTTATACACTTAAGGCCTCTTCGATCAATGCGAAGAGGCCGTTTATTTTGTGTGTCAACAAGAGCGTACGTTTAAGAAAGGACCTCACGGGCAAAAAACTGTCATTCAAGATTTCTACGTAAAAAAATTTGTGGTTATTAAAGCCATTATTGGCCTCGAGTAATATAGAATTTAGTGGGTAGAATCAATTTAAAATGCAATTTGCATCATTTATTACGATACCGCCTTTCGGCGGTATTATTCCTATGCAGATTGTTCATGAAATTGTCATATTTTTGCCATAAAATCAACACAGGAGCCGTATAGAATACATAGCAAGATAAGAATTATAGGATTAGAAATGATACGAATACATAACAGTTAGGTGAGGGTTGAATGAGCAGCAAATTAGTAACAAAGATTGTATTGGATATTGCGATGAGCATACTTTTTGTGTTTCTGTTGGATGCTTTTGGAACCGGATTAGCTTTTCATGAGATTGCAGGGCTATTTATTTTTGCTCTTTTTGGTATCCATATTCTGTTAAACTGGGCCTGGGTCAAAAATACAACGTTGAATCTATGGCAAAACAAGCTTAGAAACAGGACCGCAGTTTCCGTAAAGATGAAATATGCTTTAAACCTTGCAATCTTCATCAGTATTTTGATCATCGTGACTACGGGGGTATTGATATCGAAGGTTTTGTTTCCTTCGGATACGACGCATGGTGAATGGATCTATTTGATCCATAAATGGACATCGTACATCTGTCTGGGCTTCTTGATCACGCATCTGGCGATTCATGCCAGCTATTTTGTGAAATCAGTCGGCAGGATCATCATATGCCTAAAAGAGCGTAATGTCAGGAAAACACTGGTTCGCCTTGGTGCGGCGTGCCTGCTAATCGTCATGTTGTATACCCGGGTTCTTTCAACAGTTTCGACAAGCGATGAGAATCAATTAGGCAAAATTGCAGAGACCCAGATCACGACATCGCCAAGTACATCCCAAAACAGGACGGACTCCCCAATGGAAAGTCAATATAATGAAAACAGAACCTATTCGGGGGATTCAGTTTCTGACAATCGTGATAATGGAGGCAGTATTACCGGGGATATGACGATTGGCAATGATAAATCAGAAGACGCTGATGCTATTGGTTCGGCAAATGATGCCGCTACGGATGCAACTGTTGGTGATACTACCGGTCCGGAAGAAAAAATCAGTCTTGATGAATACTTGTCCCAGCTGCACTGTAACGGTTGCCATAAAAACTGCTCTCTTTTGTATCCGCAATGCGATAAGGCCCAACGGGAGATAAGGGTGGCAGAACAGGACTATCAGGAACTTTATGGGATATAAGCGAACAATAACGCTGAAGGGAAAAATATAGATTGAATTCAGGGATTGAATTCAACCGTTAAAAGCCAGGAGAAAATCCTGGTTTTTTTGATCCTTTGATTCAGGAAAAAACTTTTAACTGAAAAACTGCCATAGCTAAAGAAGGAAGACTAAACAAGAACGAAGCGAAACTAAGCAAAACGAAGTAAGGGGCCGTTGCAAACGAACGTAATCATTCGTGAGCAACAGCCCTATTTTCATACCCGAAATATAGCAAATGCAGGCTCAAAGAGCCCGTAAAGATTAGGCTATGCAATGTCTAACCAGCGCAAGCTCAAACCATAATAATTTAGCTGGCTTTTTATTTAACTTAGAGGCTGAATCTGAAGAAAACATGATGAGCAAACAAATACATATCCGGGATACGGCAACATAGAATAAGAACAGCGCAGTATAAATGAACTTATGTTTAATATTGACAACTGAATTTTGAGCGCGGTATACTAGAAAAAAGAATAATGAATGGGTGTTTATTTATGCAAGTGCCGAAAGAAGAAATCAAAAAAAGGATCATTGAGGCTGCGGAAGAGGAGTTTCTCGTCTCAGGCTACCGTCATTCCTCAATGCGGAATATTGCGCAGCAAGCCGGGATTACCGTAGGGAATATTTACTCCTATTTTTCCGGCAAGGATGACCTGCTCGATAATATTCTTCAGTCTACCATAGAACAGCTTCGGAAATTGGTATTCATTAACATATCCGATAAGAGCAACCTGTCGACGCAAAGCATTACTTATGTCACGGAAGCGATGACCAAGGTGTTTCTGGATAACAGAACGCAGTTTTTGATTCTGATGAAGAATGTTGCAGGTTCCAAATACGAAAATATAAAGGCGGAACTGATTGAGCTTGTCAAGCAGCGTCTGGAAAACGATTTGTTCCTAAGCAGTTCCAAGCCCGGCAGCGATATGTTGCTTGCCGATTCCCTGGCCGTGGCGCTTATTGAAGGTATCATCAATATTTTTAATAAGTATGGCGGGGATGAAGTACGTCTGGCCAATCTGCTGAACAAGTTCCTTTTATTGATTATTGGGGATATTCAAAAGAGGATTTAAAAGAATGGTAAAGGATGGTACGGGTATGCAGCTGCTTATAGAAAAGCTTGTGAAGTTTCTTATTGCCCATAAACGGGCGGTTTTATTGACCTATCTGGCTATTATCATCGTTAGCATTGCGCTTGTACCCAGTATTAAAGTCAACTATGATTTGGCGGAATATCTGCCGGGTCACTCCATGACCAAGCAGGCGATTACACTTGTGGACAAGGAATTTGGTTATCCGGGAACTGCTCAGGTCATGGTAGAAAATGTTTCTATCCAAGAGGCCGCGCTTGCCAAGGAAAAAATCAAAGAGGTTCCGGGTGTAAAAAACGTAATCTGGCTGGACGATGTCACAGATATCACAGTCCCTGAATCCTTTATTTCCCAGGATTATCTGGATAGTTACTACAAAGATGGTGCGGCCTTATTCCAGGTTGAATTTGCGCAGGGGGATTATGCCTCGGAAACAGGGGATGCCCTGAAGACGATCCGGGGTTCCTTAGGCGAAAAGGCTAGTATCACGGGGGAAGCTGAAGATTCAAGCCATATGCGGGAAGTACTGGCCTCGGAAATGTCCAAGATCATGATCATCGTTATTCCGCTCTGCGTCCTCATCCTGATGTTGGCATGTTACTCCTGGATAGAACCGCTGCTCTATTTAACCGTCATTGGTATTTCCGTGATTATCAATGCCGGAACGAATGCTTTTTTCCCTGACATATCCTTTATCACGAATTCAATTGCCGCGGTGCTGCAATTCGCCATTTCGATGGATTTTTCATTGTTTCTTTGCCACCGCTATCTAGAGGAAAGGGATGCCGGGGCAGCGTTTGTTCCTGCAATTATCAAAGCAGTAAAAAATACATTATCGTCTATTTCGGCGAGCGCACTGACGATTGTAGCAGGTTTTTTAGCCTTGCTGTTTATGCAGTACGGGATCGGGAAAGATCTTGGACTGGTACTGATTAAAGGAATCTGTCTGAGCTATATCAGTGTGATCATTTTGCTGCCGGTTCTGATTGCGATCTTCCACAAAACGATTGATAAAACCCGGCATAGACCACTCGTTCCCCCTTTTAAGAAGATAGGACTTGGTGCAATTAAAGTAAAATATCTGCTGTTTGCCCTGGCTGTGATCGTTATTATTCCGTCTTTCCTGGCACAAAAGAATACCGACTTTTTATATGGCAATACTTCCGGAAGTTCCAGTGAGGGAACCATTGCCGAGGAAAGAAAGAACATTGAAAGCCGCTTCGGCGTCTATAATCCTGTCGTTGTACTTATACCAAATGATGATATTTCCTCGGAAATTCAGCTGGCCGAGGAACTGAAGAAACAGAAATATATCCGCGATGTTCAGACCCTGGTTACGCTGGCAGATCCTGCTGTACCACGTTCTTTACTGCCGCAAAGCGTTAAGGATATGTTCCTGTCAGAACATTATACCCGGATGATCGTTCTGATGAACATTACCGGTGAAAAGCCCGAGACTTCCAAAGCCGTTGCCGAACTCGAGCAGTCGGTGCAGAAGTATTACCCTGACGAATGGTATGCCGCGGGGAATGCCACCAGTATTGCCGATATTAAGAATACGGTTGAACATGATACGCGTACAGTTAACCTTTTTTCAATTCTTTCCGTGGGTCTGATTATTCTACTGACCTTCCGTTCCATCTCTGTTCCGATTCTGCTGATCAGCGTTATTGAGTCTTCGATTTGGATCAACATGGGTATCCCCTATTTTCAGGGATCAAGCTTGGTGTTTATCGGCTATCTGGTGGTGAGTTCCATCCAGCTTGGCGCAACAATCGATTATGGGATCCTGATGTCCAACCGCTATCTCGAATTCAGGAAGACGCAAAAACCCAGAGATGCGGTGCTGTCTGCGTTGAATACTGCCGGGAACACAGTGATGATCTCAGCTCTGATTCTTGCCGTGGCGGGTTTTGCGGAAGGACTGCTCTCCCAGATTAAAGCAATCAGCGATATTGGAATTTTGCTGGGCAGAGGAGCTGCACTGTCGGGACTGATGGTTCTTGTTTTGCTGCCGGTGCTGCTGATGACGTTTGATAAAATCATCATGAAGACCACTTTCTCTGTGAAAGAAAGTGAGAGAGAGGAGACAATCTGATGAAAAAACCGATCGCATGCTTTCTGACTGTAATGCTGCTGATTCCTGTATTCTCTTTATCCGCATCTGCTTCAGATACGGAGAGCACGGCAAGCAACCGCAATATGGCCGTTGTCAAAGATGAGACCGTTTATGCGGACCTGAAAATGGATGGGAGTATTTCCGGTATTACAGTCGTCAATAGGATCGAAACGCCTGAGTCCGGCATTTACCTGGACTACGGTGTCTACGATTCGATTACCAACCTTTCCGGCAGTGAAGCTCCTGTACTCGCCGATGGCAAAATTTCCTGGCAGCTGCCGGCGCGGGACAAAGGCTTCTACTATCAGGGCAAACTGACGAAGGGGGAACTGCCGTTTACGTTTCGTATTACCTATCGGCTGAACGGCCATGAGGTTAAGCCCGAAGACATTGTCGGCAAAGAAGGAAGGATTGAAATCACGCTCAAAGTTCAGCCAAATGCTGAAGCCAAAGCGTATTACAGAGAAAACTATCTTTGTCAGATCCAGCTGCCGCTGGATCTGGATGAAAATACGATTCTTTCTTCATCAGGCACTTCCGCCATGATTTCCGGCAAGACCCTGACGTTGGCCTATATGGTGCTTCCGCAGAAAACTGCTCAATATACAGTGGTTTATGATACTGAAAAATTCCAGATGGCGTCCATGACGATGACCTGTTCCTATTTTGACAGTTCCAATTTCCTGAATCTTAACATGGATACCGGAAGTATAACGCAAATGTCACGCGGAGCCGGGCAAATTGTTTCCGGTACGGAGAAACTGAAGGCCGGTTTAATCGAATTGAATAAAGGCATGGCAAGTATTGCTTTGGGCTCTGCCCAACTTCAGCAGGGAGCCGGCATGATGCGTCAAGGGATTGAAGAATATTCAGCCGGAGCATCGAGTCTTGCGGCGCAGTTTAAGCAGATCAGCAGCGGTACGGTTCAGCTTTCCCAGCAGGGACAGGAACTTGCAGCCCAGTATACCAACCTTTCCTCCGGTGTAACTGCCATAATGGATCAATTAACGCCATTGCTGAATGCTCTGCCCGCTGAACAAAAGCAGGCTTATCTTCAGCAGATAGGAACCATGAAGGCTCAATTATCCCAATATGGTGCCGGCCTGTCCGGCTATACAGCAGGTGTAACCCAGTCCGCCAAGGGAATGACTGATTTCTCAACAGGTTTGGATCAATTTGCCCAGCAGGGGGCGGAATTAAAAACAGGTGCTGTGGCACTGGCCAACAGTACAGCTGCGATAACCGGCGGCTTCAATCAGCTAGTATCCAGTTCAGCGGTTTTGCCTGATCAGGTTCAAAAATTGATAGACGGGCAAAAGCAATTTAAAAACGGTATTGACGAAGCTTCCGGATTGCTGGAAACACTTTCATTTGCCAGCGGGAATGAGATAAAACCGGTATCTTTTGTGTCCTCGCAGATTTCCCCGCGAAGTATTCAGTTTGTTATCCGGACCCCGGATTTGAAAGCTGCAGCAGATGAAAAAGCCACAGTCACGGAGCCAGAAAGGCTATCGTTCTGGGAGCGTTTTATCAATCTATTTCGTTGATTTTTTTCGAAGAATATTGAACTTTCGTGCTAATTATGATCTAATAGTGACGGTGTTAAAAAAGCTTTTTCTAAGGCTGATGACAATTTCTTCAGCCTTTTGTTTGTCCTTGAAGATTAATTTAACGATGGATAAGGAGATTGAAATGAACGATTATTTGGTTAAGGCTTTGGGTTATGACGGCAAGGTACGCGCTTACGCAGCTTTGACGACGGAAACCGTCGGTGAAGCCCAGCGCAGGCATCAGACCTGGCCGACAGCATCGGCGGCACTCGGCCGGACTCTGACCGCCGGTCTAATGCTCGGGGCGATGCTCAAAGGCGATGAACAACTGACTGTCAAAATTGAAGGCAACGGCCCGTTGGGTATTATCCTGGTTGACGCCAATGCGCACGGGGAAGTCAGGGGCTATGTCACCAATCCTCAAACGCATTTGGATCTAAATCAAATAGGAAAATTAGATGTCAGCGGAGCTGTAGGTTCTGAAGGTACATTGTCTGTTGTTAAGGACCTGGGTATGCGGGATTACTTTACCGGGCAGGTCCCGTTATACTCCGGAGAAATCGGGGAAGACTTTACCTATTATCTCGTCAAATCCGAACAGATTCCTTCTTCGGTCGGACTCGGTGTCTTGGTTGCACCCGATAATACAATTCAGGCTTCCGGCGGTTTTATTATCCAGCTATTGCCCGGAACAGCTGAAGAGACTATTTCTGAAATTGAAGAACATCTTAAGACAATTACCCCGGTCTCAACGATGATTCAGCATGGGTTTACGCCGGAGGAAATGCTGGAAGAAATCTTAGGCAAAAATAATGTTCAGGTACTTGAGAAAATGCCGGTGAAATTTCGATGCCAGTGTTCCAAGGAGCGGATCGGCAACGCGATGATCAGTTTAGGCAAAGAGGAAATCGAGGAGATCATCCAAACCGATGGTCAGGCGGAAGCCCAGTGCCATTTCTGCAATGAGATGTATCTGTTTTCGCAAGAGGAGCTTGAGAAGCTGAGGGATGCCGCAAAGTAAACCATAGCGCTAGAAAGGAACACATCAAGAATATGAAAGCCTTAATTACAGGGGCCAGTTCAGGTATTGGCCGGGATATTGCCAGAGTGCTGAGCACGAAAGGGTATGATTTAATCCTGGTTGCACGGCGTCTTGACAGGCTGGAAGAATTAAAGAAGGAGCTTTCCTGTGATGTCCAGACGATCAGCCTCGATCTTGCCCAGGAGGAATCCTGTTTCCGTCTTTACGATCTGGTCAAGGATCAGGAGATCGATATGCTGATCAATAATGCGGGATTTGCTGTCTACGGCGAATTTGATCAGACGGACCTTGCCAAGGAATTGGAATTGATCCATACCAATATCAAAGCAGTTCATATCTTAATGAAGCTGTTTCTGCAGGACTTTAAGCAGCGTAACCGGGGGTATATATTAAATGTGGCTTCTTCGGCTGCCTTTTTACCCGGGCCTTTGATGGCTACTTATTATGCTTCGAAAGCCTATGTACTAAGACTGACGGAAGCTGTACATAAAGAGCTGCAAAAAACGGACAGCAAAGTGTATGTAGGAGCACTGTGTCCAGGGCCGGTCCATACCGAGTTCGAACAAAACGCCAAGATCACGTTTGGGGTAAAAGCGCTGAACAGCCCTTATGTAGCCAGGTATACGGTTGACCGAATGCTCAAACATAAAAGGGTGATTATTCCCGGGATATTGATGAAGGCTGCCTTTATCTTTACGAAGATCCTGCCACAAAAAATACTATTGCATTTTCTCTATAAACTGCAAAAAGAAAAATTTGTTTAGAAACCCTTGCTTCAAGTATATTTACCGAATATATTTACTGAATATATTTACTGAATATATTTACTGAATATATTGACTGATGCACCGCCGTTGAAATATTGTTTCAACGGATTTTTTGTTATTTTGTTATTCTTATTTTTTATTCTTATTCTTTAGATTGTACTTATCTACGCTATCAAATATTTTTATATGGATGGATTGATGAGCGTCTGTTGACAGACATAAAAAAAACGAATAAGATAGTTGTTAGCACAACAGTTGCAAGGACAACTATACATAGGGAGGTGATTCGTGTTGCTAATGAAAGACCTGTCGGTCATATTTCGGTTTAATCGCATTTATTCAATGAGAAGGTTGAGTAAATATCATTTGGGGCATTCTGAACAAGAAATTCTGATGTTTTTATCTAAAAACGGTCAGGTAAATCAAGATATGATTGCCACTTTTTTCGTCATTGACAAGGGTGCGGTTGCCAAAAGTTTAAGCAAGCTCGAAGAAAAAGGGTATGTGAATCGAACGATAAACCCTGAAAACCACCGCGAGAAAATGATAACCCTAACGCCAAGGGGATTGGAAATCATGGACAACATGCAGGAAATCCTGACTGACTGGCATACAGCCATCTATGAAGGACTTAACGAAGAAGACATCGTACAGTTCCAAAAAATAATGTCGGTCATTGCCGCCAATAGCATGAAAGCCGTCAACGAATGCGAGAGAATTTAGACCAATTAAAAATCTAAAGATGGGAGTTAAGCAAAATTGAACAAATCAAATACAAAAAACAGCTTCGTTCTCATTATGATTCTATATCTGCTCGGTATTTTTATGGGCGCGATTGACACGGGAATTGTCACACCGGCCAGAACAGTTATTCAAAATAATTTGCTGGTCGATGAGAAAACCGGGATCTGGATGATTACGATTTATACCCTGGCTTATGCGGCCAGTATCCCGATCATGGGTAAACTTGCCGATATGTTCGGACGCAAGTACATTTATCTTGCCAGTATCTTTCTCTTTGGTCTGGGTTCTTTGTTCTGTGGTTTAGCCCAGGAGTTTAACAGCTTTACGGTCCTGCTCGCAGCCAGAATTGTCCAGGCGCTTGGCGGAGGGGGAATCCTTCCGGTTGCGACTGCTGAATTTGGTACGACTTTTCCTCCGGAAAAACGGGGGATGGCCCTGGGACTGGTTGGGGGAGTCTACGGGATTGCCAATATTTTCGGTGCTTCGGCAGGCAGTGCAATTCTGGATATCTTCGGTAGCAGTAACTGGCGGTTTATCTTTTATGTGAATCTGCCGATCACGCTGTTTATCCTGATCGTCGGCTTCCTCTATCTGCCAAACAACAGAAATGACAATGTCAAAAAAATTGATATCGGCGGAATCCTGATTCTGACCGTGATGATTCTCGCTTTAATGTATGGACTCAAGAATATTGACTTCTTTGATTTCAAGTCAACTTTAATCAGTATGAGTGTTTATCCTTTCCTGATCCTGTTTGTGCTTCTTATTCCTTTCTTTATCCTGGCTGAGAAAAAAGCAGAGGATCCGGTGATGAACTTATCGTATTTTACAAACTCACGGATCATTATCACCTTTATCATTGCCTTTATTACCGGAATTGTGTTGATGGGGATGATTTTTGTACCTCAGTTTGCCGAAAACTCATTGAAAATCGCTTCCGGAAGCGGCGGCTATTTTGTCATCATTCTTGGTTTGTTTGCAGGAGTTGGCGCTCCTGTATCCGGAAAGCTGATTGACCAATACGGACCTAAACTGATTTTAGGTCTCGGTTTTTTGATCTCTGTGGTTGGCTCGTTATTCCTAATCTTTGTCACAGTTGACCATCCCAGTATGTTGACGGTAAACATCAGTCTGGTTCTCATGGGCCTTGGTATGGGCTTTACGATGGGAACACCACTAAACTATATGATGCTGGAAAATACCAAAGATGAAGAGTCCAATTCCGCACTCGCGGCCTTGTCACTTGTCCGTTCGATTGGAACGGCGATTGCGCCTGCAATCATGGTTGGTTTTCTGGCACATGCCGGAGCCGCGGTCCAAGATAATGTGATGAACCTGCTGCCCAAAGAAGTCTCAATACCAAAACTACCTTATGCACAGGAACTTACAACAGAAATCAATGGGATGAAAAGCAACCCGATGATGAAGAAATATTTAGCAGGCATGGCTATGCCCAGCCTCTCATTTCCGGAAAAAATTGAAATAGATATGGACAGCAGCAACAGCAACGATCAGATTTCCGATGAACTAATGGATAAGGTAAAAGCTTCTGATGTAACAACCATCACGGAGAACAGCAAACTGCTTGCAGAAAGCTTCTTTGCAGATAAGACCCCGGATATGGTTGCGAATATACAGGCCGGGATACAAAATGGAATTGATGCGCTTACGTCTGTAGAATCGATGCCCCAGTCAAACGTATCCTTTCAGGATACGATAACAAAAATGACGGTCTTAAAAAATGCTGTCCCGGGAGCATTGGAGACTGCCAAACAAAATTATCTCACGGAAATCGATCAGAGAAGCACAGTCATTGAAGCAGAATTCCAAAAAACCTTAAACACTGGATTTAAGCAGGTGTATCTGACAGTTACGATTTCTTCTCTGATTGGCTTGATCATCCTGTGTTTCTATCGAAGAAAACCGGTCAATAAGCAAGGATAGAGCTAAACACAAGCCGCAAATGTATAGAATTAATATTTTGAGTTGCTTCTTTTTATATTCTTGGGTAATTGTAGCCTTACACAGATATTCCGCTCGCACGTTTTCGTGGCTACTCGCACAAATCCTCGCTAACATGCCAAAACCTCTGGGCTTTTTTGAATGTTCACTGTTGGCATGTCTTGACGCTGCGTTTTTTGCTCACTTAACGCCACTGACACTTAACGCTCGACTCCATATCTGTGTAAGGCTACAATATTTGGAGAATTCAGCAGTATGAAGTGTCTGGCATTGATATAAAAAACATTAATTCCATTTTAAAGCATTCAGAACAGCAAATAAGCGACGAGAGACCTTTATATAATGGCTTAATGGACCCGAAATATAACGTCATGTAGTCTATCTGCGGCCAAGCGGAGCACGATGCGGAGCGCGGCTATTGCGCCATGGATGGCGCAATAGCCGAAGAGCAGTTAGGTTACATGATGTAAACCCAGAGTTTACTATTAAACAATAAAAACGCTGCCGGCAAAATTGTCGGCAGCGTTGTAGCAGTGCTCTTGATTGGGCTTTTTATTGCACATTCTTGAATCTTGAAGAAGGTGCACCGCAAACGGGGCATTTTTCCGGTGCTTCGTTTTTATGGATATAGCCGCAGACCTGGCAGTAATAGTAGTCATTGTCTGCGGTTAAATCTTTAAGTGCGTCTTTGTATAAGGCGGCATGCGATTTCTCAGCCTCGTTGGCTAAGTGAAAAACTCTTTGTGCTTCAGAATTGCCTTCGTCTTTTGCATTTTCCAGAAAACGCGGATACATTTTTGTAAATTCAAAAGTTTCGCCATCAATTCCAGCTTTGAGATTCTCTTCTGTTGATTTTAGCATACCCAGCACTTTCATCTGGCTTAACGCATGCAGGGCTTCAGCTTCAGCTGCTGCCCGAAATAGCTTGGCAGCGCCGTTATATCCTTCTTCTTCAGCTTTCTGAGCGAAAGCGGTATATTTTCGGTTAGCTTGAGATTCGCCTGCAAAAGATTCTTTCATATTGTCTTGCGATGTCATATAAATCCCTCCTTATTATTCTCGCTTTCATAATATTACCATAAATAGCTTATAATTGTAATGTTATATCCTAATTTGTCAAAAAGTATCGAAAATATTTTCCTTGACATTGACGCAGCGTCAAGGTGTATCCTAACTTTGAGGTGAGCGGTGTGGAATATTCGGTACGGAAACTTAGCCGGTTGGCAGGCATTAGCCCCAGAACAATCAGGTATTATGATCAAATGGAGCTTCTAAAGCCGGCCAGGATTAATTCTTCAGGCTATCGCCTATACGGACAGGCGGAAGTAAACAGGCTGCAGCAGATTTTGTTTTATCGTGAACTGGGCATGGGGCTGGAAATGATTAAGGAAGTGATCAATTCATCGTCTTTTAATGAACTAAAAGCCTTCCGGGAGCACCTTTCACAGCTGCTGCAAAAAAAAGCGCGGCTTGAAAGTCTGATCGTGAATATTGAGAAAACAATTGCGTCTTATGAAGGGAGAATGACCATGTCTGACCAAGAAAAATTTGAAGGATTCAAGAAAAAGATGATTCAGGAAAATGAAGCAGCTTATGGCGAGGAAATCCGCCAAAAATATGGAGATGATGTTATCGATCAGTCCAATCAAAAATTTCAGGGCATGAAACCTGAGGAGTATGAAGAAATGACTAGGCTTTCTGTCATGATTACAGAAAAGCTTGAAGCAGCTTACCAAACAGGTGATCCTGGCTCCGGGCTTGCTCGGGAAGCCGCAGAGCTGCACCGTAACTGGCTGAGCTATTTTTGGAAGGAATATAGCAAAGAAGCACATGCCGGTCTAGGACAGATGTATGTTGATGACCCAAGGTTTACAGCCTACTATGATAAGAAGCAGCCTGGGACGGCAGCCTTTTTACGGGATGCGATTCTTATCTATACCGGGATGAAGGAATAGAAAAAGGTTCACTTCCATTTTGCCATTTCCATATATTATCTTGAAGGTTTGTATAAGATCAAGATGGACATGGCAAAGGAGGAGCCTTCTATTGAAAAGAGATATTCATTATTATGCGCTTTTGGCCTTTTGCAGGTCATGTGGGTTCAACAAGGAAAGTTCCAGAAAAATTGCCTATGCTTCGCAATATGTCGATGACGCGAAAATTAATCTGATGACGATTCAAAATCCGGCACCGGAAGTCAGCGTTGATCGCTCTGATAACCGTGCCGTTTTTTTAAATATGGCAACCTGTCATTCCTATTTTAAAATAAAAACGTTTAATTACGAGGCAATGATCAACAATACCTGTGCCTTTCATTTTGTTCCTGGCTGCAAAGGAGAAAACTTCACGAAGAAACTCCGCTGTAAAGAGGAGTCGCCGGTGATCCTGGCACTTTTAAATGAGGCCCTGGACGACAATAATCTGATCAAGCTTGGGATTGTTCTGCATGCTTATGCCGATACTTTTTCGCATCAGGGTTTCAGCGGCATGCTCAGCAAAGTGAATGATATTAATCATTGCGGAGCGCGCAATGAAGTTTACTTAGGAATACCTGACCTGATTCTGTATTTATTTAAACAGTTGTGCGGAGAAAAATATGATGAAATGTTTGACCGTATTATCCCTGCGTATGGACACGGTCAGGCTTTGACCTTTCCTGATCTCCCTTACCTTGTTTGGTCATACCAGTATGATAGCAGTGGTGCTTTTGAGGGCAGGTACACCGTTGTAGAGATTGACAACAAAGAAAGGTATCAGCGGGCTTTGGCCAAAATTAAAAGATATCTTGAGATCTATTTAAAAAAACATCCTGAATTCAGAGATCCAAATTATCAATTCGGCGATATCTCTAAACTTATGAGTCAGGCGATTAATAAAGCATCGGATAAAAATAGGGAGGAAGGCTGGATCGCCTTTATGCTTGAACACGGGATGTTCCAGGAAAATGAATGGTCGGGGATTGTCTATCAGGAGAGTGAATGGCTGAGAAAAGCTTTTCAAAATTTTGATCCCAAAACCTTTAATAATAGGAGAGTAAACAATGTGATTCTTGCCGATCATTTTGCTGAATCCGACTGGCACCATTTTTATCAGGCTGTCAAATGGTATAAAAAAAGATTCTTTGAATGCTGCCATCAATACGGACTGTTTATTCCTAAATAACGAAAAGATAAAAAGCGGTAGGTTGGGGAGGAGGTTAAAAATGGGCAAAAAAAAGGGACCTTCTGTCCCTATCCACTGATCTTTTGATGCTGGAAAAGTTCTCTGCTTCTTCTGTAACCAAAAAGACTAACTAAACCCAGGATTAAAACCTTCAGCCACAATTTATAGAATTCCTTGCTCTTTCCAAGTCTTAATACAGTTTGATACAACTGCGGGGCCAGGTTCTCGATCGCCTTCATTTTATCCTGGATTGTATTGTAGGGACCCGTGATTTCCTGATATTTGTCGCACAATAATTTATTTTTAGCCTGAATGAGCCGGTCTGTTATAGGTTTACGCGTTCTTGGCTGGGCAGTATGCGACTTGTCAAAAGTAAAAGATACGTTATTCCCCAAAAAATACAATTCCTGATCATTGTATCCGGCATCTCTTAAACCATTTAAAAAAGCGTCCCGCATTGCTGTATTTGGAAAAGTAAGGTTAATATTCATTGTTAATTCTGAAGGATCGGAAAATTCGCCTAGTTTAAAACCGGTCAGCCACCAGTGTTTTTCCGATCGGGTAAAGAGCACACTTCCATTCTTCCTTAACACGAAAGACATCGGCAGCAATTCATCATTGTCTGCAGATTTATAAAACATTCCGCTGAAAATCCCCGGAAGCGTAAAATGGAATGCCCCGGTATAAATCCCGATCTCTCCGCCGGTTACCAGATCGTACTGACCTTTCCAGAAACAAATCATCCATTTCTTGCCGTCATATTCAAAATAAACCGGTTCACAATCAATAATCATACCTGTCGGAGCGGATACCTCATCATAAATACGGCAATACCCGGCATTTCTTTGCCATGGATTTAAAGTCGAGTAAAAAATATCCTGTTCCGGATCATAACGATAACCGGCATTTTCAATCACCTGATCCAAATCTGGGTCACCGGTACCTTGAGCGGGAACCGTAAGACTCTTCATGTTTTCAGGGTTGAAGATTCCGGTTTGAATAGAATAGCGGATGGAACCGTTGAATTTGTGAAATAACATCGGATTCGCCCCTTAAACAGATTAATTATTTAGAATATTTGACAATGACATTTTATGTAAAAAGGACAAACTCTGGAACAGGTTTGTCCGTAATTGATAAGATTTTTAGGATAATAGAATTTTAAGATTCAATGCTTAAACGTTGTAATCTGACTGCACTGGCTCTTAAGAAGAGGATAATAATCAGAGTCGTCATCAAAATTACCATCCAAGATTCAAGCGAAGGGATACGTTTGCCAATTTTCTTTACTTTTTTGTACATTCCAGGGTTTTGTTTTTCCAGTAGTTTGAGTTTTTCCTGAACGGTGCCCTCAGAGCCGGTTATTTCATGAAATTTTTCACATAAGAATCTATTTTTGCGCTGAATCAGCTGATCGGTCAATCGCGTGCGTGTCCAGGGCTGGGCTGTCTTGGGGATATCGAACGTGAAGCTTACGCTGTTATCTTGTACAGCTAATTCGTACTCATTGTAGCCGGCTTTACGCATTCCTGCCAGAAAAGCATTCCTCATATTAACGTCTTTCAATGTGAGACAGATATCCATTGTCAACTCCTCCGGCTCAGCAAATTCTCCGAGCTTGAATCCGGTCAGCCACCAATGTTTTGCTTTTCTAGAGAATAGTTCTTTACCATTCTTTTTGATGGTATATGACATATTCAGAAGCTCTTTATCGTCGACTGACTGATAAATTAGACCGTTTGACTTATACAGGCCAATTTCGCCGCCGCTGACCAAATCATATTGACCTTTCCAAAGGCCAATCATCCACTTTTCGTTCAGGTAATCAAAGGTTATGGGTTCACAGTCGATAATCATGCCAAGCGGCGCGGCAGCCTCATCAAAAAGCCGGCAATAACCGATATACCTTTGCCAGGGCTTCATATTTGAGATAAAAATATCCTGACTCACATCATAAGAATAACCGGCAATTTCAATGATTTCATCAAGGTCTTCGTTACCGGTGCCAACTGTATCAGACCCTATCTCAGTATCAACTACTGACTTATCCCAGGTTGATTGCTGCATGCTTTGGTGATAGGAATATGAGTCATTTCTGTTAAATAATAACATCTTACTTCCTCCTTAATAAAATACCAATATATGGATATAATATGTAAAAATACCCAGTATGCAAATACTGGGTATTGATAAATTGAGATCAATGACTCGGTCTGCTCTGGCCCTGCATACTCTGGCCATACTGCTGTTGACCCTGCTGACTCTGCTGGCTCATTTGAAATAACTGGCCCTGAGTCTGATCAATAAGTTGACCCATTTGTTCCAGTACCTGGTGAGCCTGGATTTGCTGATTGGCCTGTGTCAAAGCGGTCATCGCCGTTTGAATAGCTTGTCGCAGTTGTTGATCTGCCTGCTGTTTCTGCTGCTGGGTCTGGTTACGGAAGCCCTGAATTTGCTGCTGCAGCTGATTAGCTGCCTGCTGGCTCTGCTGAATGATTTCGTTCTGATTTACTGTACTACCCTGAGAAGAAAAGTTACTGAATGATACTTGTTTCAACTGATTCATAGTGTTTTCCATTGCGGATAATTGACTTCTTAGATCGCCGATTTCTTCACTGACTTCCATGTCTTTTTTGGCAGAAGCTAAGATGATCTTGTTTTTTTCATCCATTTTATCTTTACCTCCATAAGCAATTATGACCTAATTTATTTTTGTCAAATAACAAAAATATTATTAAGTTAAATTTTTCTGCAAAAATTTTTCGGCAAAACATACCGATCATTAGTGCTTATGGACAATAATTACGTTGAATCGTTTACGTTGATCTGCTTTACTTCGGCTAAGGTTCTTGTGTATCGTTTCCTTCAAACTGCATGTTGTAATACCGGGCATAGATCCCGTCAAGATTAATCAACTGGCGGTGAGTGCCTCTTTCTTGGATGCCCTCATCTGTAATGACAATGATTTCGTCAGCATTTTTAATGGTACTCAGACGATGGGCAATAATGATCGTCGTTCGCTTATGTGATAGTTTGGACAGAGACTCCTGGATATAGCGTTCGCTTTCATTGTCCAATGCCGATGTCGCTTCATCTAGGATTAATATCGGCGGGTTCTTCAAAAACACCCTAGCTATCGACAGACGCTGTTTTTGTCCTCCCGAAAGCCGGACGCCCCGTTCACCGACGAACGTGTCATAACCAAGTTCCAAAGACATAATGAATTCATGAATGTTAGCACTGCGGGCAGCCTCAATGATTTCCAGGTCGGAGGCATTCGCTTTGCCGTAGGCAATATTTTCCTTGATCGTACCGCTGAACATATAGACATCCTGCTGCACGATCCCGATCACATTTCTTAAGGATTCCAGTGTGATATCCCGGATATCGATGCCGTCAATCGTAATGGTCCCTTCAGTAACGTCATAAAAACGGGGGAGCAGGGAGCATAATGTTGTCTTTCCACCGCCAGAGGGACCCACCAGAGCAACTTTTTTCCCGGTAGAAATTCGGATGCTGACATTCTGGAGGACATCATCACCCAGGTTGTATCGAAAAGAAACATTGGAAAATTCTATTTCGCCTTTGACGTTTTCCAGCGGCAGGGCGTTTGTTTTTTCAATAATATCAGGTTTTGTCTCCATAATTTCCACAAAGCGTTTAAACCCGGCAAAACCCTTTTGAAACTGTTCGGTAAAATTAATCAAGACTTCCAGGGGTTGAACAAAGATATTGATGTAAAGCAGGTAAATGACAAGTTCCGTTAGTGTTAGTGATCCGTTGGCAATGGACAAACCGCCGGAGACAATGACGACGATATAAAGAAGCCCGGAAAAGAAGGAATTCCAGGCATGATAACCTCCCATCATTTTATAACTGCTAGCTTTGGATACCAAAAAGTCCTGGTTGCTTTTCTGGAATTTCATTTTTTCTGCTTCTTCGTTGGCAAAGGACTTGACCACCCGGATTCCAGCCAGACTATCCTGAAGGCTTGCGTTGACCTTGGCAATTTTGACTCGGTTATCCAAGAAGACCGCTTTCATCTTGAGGTTACGCTGAATACTGAAAATCACCATAATTGCTGTGACAGCGAGCAGGATAAGAGTCATTGGCACATTCAGCAGCATCAGCAAAACAAATGACCCAATAATCTTCAGGAGGGAAATAAATATATTCTCGGGTCCGTGGTGAGCCAGTTCGGAAATGTCAAAAAGGTCGTTAACTAGTCTGGACATCAGCTCACCGGTATTGTTCTGGTCGTAGTAAGAGAAAGACAGCCGTTGAAACTGCGTGAATAAATCCCTGCGCATGTCGGCTTCCATTCGGGCTCCCATGATATGGCCCCAGCAAGTGATGAAATACTGGCAAAAGTAGCGGATTATGTAGAGTGTCAGCAATGCTGCGCCGAAAAAGCCGATGCTGTGCAGGATCACCTCTCTGCCTTGAGTAAAAACATTTTTGTTTAAGTGATTTAGGATTTGAGGAAAGGACAGATCGACGACGGAGACAATCACTGCACAAAGCATATCCGTATAAAACAACAGGCGGTAAGGCTTATAATAACGAATAAAACGGTTCAGGATATTCATGCTGCAGAGCCACGCTTTCTAAAAATAAAGCCTGCAAATACTTGCAGGAATCTCATTCTTTTCTTGGACAGTATATCATATTTCATTAAAAGAAAAAATCAGCGGATAAATTCCATTCTGCGGAAACAATGAAATTAATATTTCTGTCAGAAAATCAAGGGGAAATGCGCTTTCTATAGAATATTTATGCAAAGTCATTAATAGATGCGCACGAAAAAATAGATAATCATAATGATTTCAGCACCGATCTTAACAGCTGTACCGCCAAGGACACCGAGCAGTGTACCTAAACCAATTCGGATTGTCTTCTTTAATTCCGTACCGCGGATCAGTTCGGCTACAATCGCCCCCAAAAACGGACCGAGAATAATACCAAGCGGTCCAAGAACGATCAAACCCAGAATAGTACCAATCACTGCGCCCCAGGCTGCTTGCTTGCTTCCGCCGAAGCGTTTCGTTCCGATAGCCGAGGCAAAATAATCCACAAAGAACAGCAGGATTACGACCAGGGCCTGCAGGATAAAAAAGTAGGCATTTAACGTTGTGAAGCCTGTCATAAAGCCATAGACCAGCATACCTGCGTAGATCAAAATGATGCCGGGCAAAACGGGAAGAATGGTTCCAACAATACCAACAATAAAGAGAATAATCGCGATGATTAAAGCAAGCGTATCCATTCTTCCTTCCCTCCATTTTCCGATAGGATCATCCATACGTCATCTGATAATCATATGTTTGCTGCTTACTCGTATAAATATACTGGATTGAAAGAAAAAACATTGATACAAAGCCTTTAATATCTTCGTGCACCAAGATAACTGGAAGAATGAGCGCTTAGATTGGATACCACGACGCCGGCTGAATAATTAAAGGCGTGCACATATTGTCCTCCGCCGATATAAATACCGACGTGTGAGGCGCCCCGGGCATAGGTCGAGAAAAAGACAAGGTCTCCCGGCTGCAGCTCATTTCTACCAACCGGGGTACCGGAAGCATACTGCGCGAAAGAGGAATGGGGAAGGGAGACACCGGCCGCAGCGTATACATAGCGGGTAAATCCGGAACAGTCAAACCCGCCGGGGCTTATTCCGCCATAAACATATGGGCATCCGACATAGCCCAGTGCATAATCCACGACATTTGAATAGCTGCCGGATCTGGAAGCAACCAGGATTGGCTTGGCAGTCGGTCCTTCGGCAATCACTTTAGTCACAGCGGCCTGGAGGATTGTTTCCTTCACAACCTGCTTTTTTAAATATTTACCGTTGCTCTGGACATAAGAATAGGTTACGGACTTTGATCCGTCACTTCCTGCCGTAATCACTTCTTTTTTGCCAAAGCCGAGCGAATAATCCTTCTTGGTGATGGTATCATATTGGATTTTCTGGGTTTCCGTATATGTTCCCTGACAGATGACAGTAAGGGAATGATTGTCAATTAAAGATTTTAAAACCTGTTCAGGCGATTGAATTTGGGACAGTTGAGTAGTCGTTTTGGAGGATGTGACATCTTCGGCGATCGTCGCAGATATCACAACATTATCTTTCGTGGGTTTCACGTAATAGGCCTGAAACTCTTTTAAGACCTGATCAATATCTCCAGCATCCGGTAAAACGGCAATCACAGTACCATTGATGGTGAACTGATAGGCAGCGTAGGGTTGATTAATTTTTTCTTCAATATTGTTCGGCCGCAGCGTAGAACGAAGGTAATCGGCATTACTTACGGTAACATGGGCATAAGTAACTGTGTAAGGTTCTTCTTTGGTCGCAGACATCATAAGTGTATCTGCGGTATTTTGGCTGAAGACCAGTCCAAGTTGTTTTCCGTTGACAGAGACAGCGATGGCATTCATTGGGGCAGCAAGGTAACAGGCAAATGACCCGATCAATATCATAGTAATAAATAAACCACCGAGCAGGCGCGGTGATTTCCATGATATTTTTTTAAGGCAGGTCAAGGTCACGCAAATGATCTGCTTAAAATGCATCAAATTTTCACCTTTCTTAGCTTACGAGGTTAGTTGACGGATTCGGACCAAAGGTATAGGCCCTACGCAAATGCGATTCACCCCAGAAAAAAAGTTCCCCCGCTCCAGGCTAACCTGGATTCAGCTGTACATTTAGTTATATTATTATACACAATTCTAGTACAATTCGACACATAATTAAAATGTCCTGCCGCGGAATGAAAAATTCTTGGTTATGATGACTGTCAAGTAAAAAGCTGCCGACAAAATTATCAGCAGCTTTTTACGAAATCTGTTATAACAGTGGTTCTACAGATCCACTGTTGGCAGTGTAGCAAAGCCTTTTTCCAAATCATCATCGGTCGGAATATAGTCTGTCATTGTGCCGGCATTATAGCTCATATAAGCAGCCATATCAAAATATCCGGTGCCGGTCAGGCCGAACAGGATGGTCTTCTTTTGACCAGTTTCTTTGCACTTGAGCGCTTCATCCATCGCAACCCGCAAAGCGTGTGCGGATTCGGGAGCAGGCAGGATGCCTTCGCAGCGCGCGAAGGCTGTAGCTGCTTCAAATACTTTGGACTGTTCAACTGCTCGGGCTGTCATATAGCCGTCATTGTACAGCTTGGAAATGATTCCGCTCATGCCGTGATATCTGAGGCCTCCGGCGTGGTTCGGGGAGGGAATGAACCCTGATCCGAGCGTGTACATTTTGATCAGCGGCGTTGTTTTTCCGGTATCCCCAAAATCAAATGCATATTTGCCGCGGGTCAGAGAAGGACAGGAAGCTGGTTCAACGCCAATAAACTCGATATTGTTCTTGCCGCGGATTTTGTCACCCATGAAGGGTGCAACCAGACCGCCAAAGTTCGATCCGCCGCCGACACAACCGATGATCATTTCAGGCTCAATGCCGTACTTGTCACAAGCAAGCTTGGTTTCTTCGCCGATCACGGACTGGTGCAGCAGGACATGGTCGAGTACGCTGCCAAGTACATAACGGCAGTTTTGGGTTTTGACAGCTGTTTCAATCGCTTCCGAAATCGCGCAGCCGAGTGAGCCGCCGGTGCCGGGGTTTTCAGCCAGAATCCTCCGTCCGATTTCGGTCGTATCGGAAGGAGAAGGAATAACTTTTCCACCATAAGTTTCAATGACGGCTTTCCTGTAAGGCTTCTGTTCTGAAGACACCTTTACCATATAGACGGTTAATGGAATATTGTAAAATGCACAGGCCATCGATAAGGCCGTACCCCATTGCCCAGCACCGGTTTCCGTTGTCAGGGAAGTCAAACCCTGTTTTTTGGCGTAATAAACCTGGGCAGCTGCGGAGTTTAATTTGTGGGAACCAGAAGTATTTGTGCCTTCAAATTTGAAATAGATCTCGGCAGGTGTACCCAGCAGTTTTTCAAGATTATAGGCTCTTACAAGCGGGGAAGGACGGTACATCCTGTAGTATTCGCGAACTTCCTCAGGAATTTCAATATATTCGTCCGTATTGTTTAGTTCCTGTTCAATCAGTTCGTCACAGAAGATCGGCCGAAGATCATCTGCGGTGCAGGGCTTCATGGTGCCTGGATGGATAAAGGGCGGCGGGAGCTCTTTCATAACAGCTTTTACATTATACCAGTACTTGGGCATCTCTTCTTCAGGTAAATAGATTTTGTAAGGTATGCTTGTCATGGTCTTCATTCCTTTCCAAATGATTCGTACTATTTTTTGATTAATCTTTGATGAATAAACAAAAATCTATAAAAAAAGCCTTGTCCAAACTATCGGACAAAGACTTTGATCTCTGCGGTACCACCCAACTTGCGTTTACACGCCGCTTAAAACGTATGATGGACATACGCTCCATTTATAACGGGCGGAGTTCCCGGCCTGCATACGCTTACATCAATCATTCCTTGTAATTTCTGCACGGCCCTCATGAGTCCATTCACATCAGTGCTGTTACCGCTTTTCCACCGGCCACGGCTCTCTTAAAACAGCAAACATCATGTTACTACTCTCATTCTGCGGTTTAACAGTATTAAATATTGCTTAAATCTTAGCTTGAAATTAATTTTTTGTCAAGAAAATGTAAAACTCCAAAGTCAGGGAATTGTACCATTTTGAAAAAACGCAAAGTATGGTAAACTCTAGAGAAGTACGCGATAACATTCTCTAACGGAGGAACTGTCTATGACACTTATGATAAACGAGCTTGACCGGAGACTGAATCACTTATGCGGCCTTATGGATCAGACCTGTCCTGATTGGGATACTATACTTATTTTGGGTAAAGTGAACCAGTACTATTTTACGGGAACAATGCAGGACGGCATGCTTATTATTCAAAAAGACCGGACCCGCCGCTATTTTGTTCGCCGAAGCTATGAACGCGCCAAAGCTGAATCGCTCCTGACAACGATCTATCCGATGGAAAGTTACCGTGATGCGGCCGGGATGATTGGAACTGGGCTAGGGAATACGTATCTTGAAACAGAGATTGTGCCGCTCGCCATGCTGCAGCGGCTGAAGAAGTACTTCACGATGACAAACATTCATTCAGTAGACAAGCCGGTGCTGTCGGTCAGAGCGGTCAAATCGCCGTACGAGCTGGAATGGGTGGAACAAGCAGGAAAAAACCATTGTAAGCTGCTGCATGAACTTGTTCCGCCGCTGCTCAGGGAAGGTATGAGCGAGGCTGATTTTGTAGCGGAACTTTATGCCGCTATGATCAAAATTGGACATCATGGTGTCAGCCGTTTTTCCATGTTTCAGACGGAAATGGTTGCCGGACAGATCGGTTTTGGCGAAAGCTCTCTTTACCCAACCAGTTTTGACGGTCCCGGTGGGGCTTATGGAATGTGTCCTGCCGTTCCTTTGTTAGGCAGCCGGGAAAGGAAGCTGAAGAAGGGGGATTTGGTTTTTGTCGATGTCGGTTTTGGCTGCAATGGCTATCATTCCGATAAAACCCAGGTCTATATTTTTGGAGCTAAGCCTGATGCCGATGTTGTGAAGGCGCATCGCGCCTGTATGGAAATTGAGCAGCGTCTGGCAGCAAAGCTGATTCCAGGGGCGATACCGTCGGAAATCTATCAATCGGTAATGAGCACGCTCAGTGAAGACTTCAGACGGAACTTTATGGGGTATGGGGAACGGCAAGTCAAGTTTCTCGGACACGGCGTTGGACTTCATGTCGATGAGCTGCCTGTAATTACGAATGGTTTTCTAGCGGAACTCACTGAGAATATGGTCATCGCGCTCGAACCGAAAAAGGGTCTGCCTAACATTGGCATGGTAGGTGTGGAAGATACCTATGTGGTGAGTGCTGCCGGCGGCAGATGTCTTACGGGCGGAGGAACGGACATTATCGAGGTATAAAAAGAAGCAAGGATGTAAAATATGGAGAAATTACTGCAGGGCCTTATTCAATTTAAAGAAACGGATTTCCAGGAGCACAGGCAGCTTTTTGAAGAATTAGGGAATTCTCAAAACCCGCATACGTTATTCATCGGCTGTTCGGATTCGAGACTGGTACCCAATTTAATCACCGGGACTTTACCCGGAGAACTGTTTGTTATCCGGAATATCGCCAACATTGTACCGCCTTACCGTAATACAGAAGAGTATTTGGCCACGACTTCTGCGATTGAATATGCCGTCAATATTCTTGGCATTCAGCATATCGTAGTCTGCGGCCATTCCAATTGCGGAGGGTGCAAATCGCTATATGCCTCGGAGAAAGAAATGCAATCGATTCCGCACACCCGAAAATGGCTGGAATTGGCAGGGAATGTTAAAGAAAAGATCATAGCAATGAATATTCCGGAATCGGAAATGGCAAAAAGGGAATGGATGACTGAACAGATCAACATTGTGGAGCAGCTCAAACATTTGTTAACATATCCGTTTATCAGGGAAAAAGTCCTGAATCAGACGCTGACAATTGAAGGCTGGTACTATATCATTGAAACGGGTGAGGTCTTCCGCTACAATCGGCATAATAGTGAATTTGAACTTGTGAATTAACTGCGAATCAAGACTTGGATGTCGTTTGATCCAGGGAGTCAAAGATCGTATGATTTTCTGGATTTTTAGTATAAAAATGACCGATAGTAGTACAATCTTCTAAATAAAGATATAATAGGAAATACTAAGATCTGATATATGATGTATGAAATAAAGAGGGAATTTGGATGATTGAATATGGCAAAATGCAGGAACTAAAAGTCGTGAAAACATCTCAAAATTGGTATATCCTGAATGCAAAGAACGATACGCAAAATAGTGTATTATTACCGATAAGCCTGGCTCCGAAGGATATCAGAATAGGTGATAAAATCGAAGTATTTGTTTATAGAGATACGAAAGAAAGGATCATGGCCTCCATAAAAAAACCAAGGCTGGTACTTGGTGAAACGGCTGCTTTAACTGTCGTCGATACGACAGAATTTGGCGCTTTTTTAGACTGGGGTTTGGAGAAAGACTTATTGCTGCCGCTTAAAGAGCAAGTCGGTGAGGTTAAAAAAGGCGGCACTTACCTGGTGGGATTAGCGCTCAATAACAGCCATCAATTATATGCCACAATGAAAATATATGATTCGCTCAAAATAAACGCTCCTTATAAAGAAAATGACAATGCCCATGGCACTGTCTATAACTTTAATCCTGAGTTTGGCGCGTTTGTCGCCGTGGATAATCAATATCACGGGATGATTCCAAATAAAGAATTGTATGGCAGCATCGCAATCGGTGATAAGGTCGACGTCCGAATCAAGAAGGTAAGACAGGATGGCAAGCTGGAATTAAGTTTAAGACAAGAGATCGCCCAGCAAATAGAGACGGATGCCCGGGTCATTTTTGAGAAGTTAAAAGCAAACGGCGGTGTGCTTAAGCTCAATGACAGAAGTTCTCCCGAAAAAATCAAGTCGGAACTGAAAATGAGCAAATCTGCCTTCAAGCGGGCGTTAGGCAGGCTGCTCAAAGAAGGTGCAGTCCAAATCACGGACGATGCGATTCGGTTAATGTGGTAGATGAGGCAGGCAGATTTTCTATTTGCCAGTCAATTGGCTTCTTGCCAATCGAGACCAAAAATTGATTGGCCCTGGAAAATGGTCTGCTGCCGAAGAAACCGGCATGGGCGGACAGTGGACTGGGATGGACAGATTTGATGATACAATGCCTGGATGGATTGAGAATGCTCAGTTTAGACTGGGCATTTCTTCCCCAGAGGATAAAAACAACAGGGTCTTCCTGCTCATTTAAGAGCGCAATGATTTTATCGGTAAACTGGGACCAGCCGATGCTGCTGTGGGAATTGGCCTGACCGGAACGGACGGTCAGCGAGGCATTCAGCAGCAGGACGCCTTGGTCGGCCCATTTCTTTAAATATCCGTTGTTTGGAATATAACATCCCAAATCATCGTGCAGTTCTTTAAAGATATTTATCAAGGACGGCGGGGTCTGGACACCCGGCTGAACAGAAAAGCTTAGACCGTGGGCTTGTCGAGGGCCATGATAGGGATCCTGGCCTAGAATAACTACTTTTACATCCTTGTAAGCGGTATAATGCAGCGCATTGTAAATATCGTATTTATCGGGATAAATGGTTTTTGTCCTGTATTCGTCGATCAGAAACTTTCTAAGTTTTTGATAATATTCTTTCGTAAATTCCGTATGAAGCAAATCGTCCCAGTCATTTTTTAGGATCTGCATTCCAAATCACCTCGCAACCAATTATATCATTTTAGGTCATCACATAACAGAGAGAGCTGGGGTATCGCGGGGTAAAACATTCCTGAACGTTCAGGAAAGCAGTTTGATCTTAGGCGTTGATTCTTAGAAGGGGATGAAGGCTCTTAGGAAGAAAACCTCCGCAGATATTGGGACTTTAATCTTCCGCTTAAATGTGGGATACTAATAGATATGTGAATTTGTGCAAAAAGGCAGGAAAAAGAGAACGTTATGGAATATAACTATGCAAAAAGGATTAATCATTTGAAAGCTTCAGAAATCAGGGAGATATTAAAAGTCACGGAAAATCCGGAAATCATCTCCTTTGCGGGCGGGCTCCCGGCGCCGGAGCTGTTTCCAGTTGACGAGATTAAAGAAGTCAGCAGGATTGTGCTGGAAGAAGAAGGGACGGAAGCTTTGCAATATACGACCACTGAAGGTTATCTTCCTTTGCGGAAATGGATTGCAGCGCGTATGAATAATCGGCTGGGCACCAAATTTGAGCCGGATAATATCCTTTTGACCCACGGTTCACAGCAGGCCCTGGATCTTTCCGGAAAGGTTTTTTTAGATGAAGGAGATATCGTACTGTGCGAAAGCCCGACGTATCTTGCTGCCATCAGTGCGTTCAAAGCTTATGGCTGCGAGTTTAAAGAGGTGCCGACGGATGAGGAGGGCATGATCCCTGCGGAACTGGACAGGATACTGGATAGTACGTCCAATGTTAAACTCATTTATGTCATTCCCGACTTTCAAAACCCGACAGGCAGGACCTGGAGTCTTTCCAGAAGGGAACATTTGGTTAAGGCGGCCAGGAAACATCAGATTATGATCATTGAAGACAATCCTTATGGCGAATTGCGTTTTGAAGATGAACCGCTTCCGTCCCTGCAGGCTTTTGACCAGGACGGTTGTGTCTTAAGCCTCGGAACGTTCTCCAAAATATTCTGCCCGGGCTATCGGATCGGCTGGGTTGCCGGGAATCAGAAGGTGATTGAGAAGTATGTCCTTGTCAAACAAGGAACGGATCTGCAGTGCAATACGCTGGCGCAGAGAGAAATTGCCAAATACCTTGAATTGTATAATATCGATGAACATATTGAAAAAATTCGCAAAGTCTATAAAAGACGCCGCAATCTGACGATAAAATTAATGGAGGATCATTTCCCAGAGGGAGTCACCTTTACCAGACCCAAAGGAGGGCTCTTCGCCTGGATTGAGCTTCCGACGGATATCAATGCCAGGGATGTGCTGATCAAAAGTCTGAAAAAGAACGTCGCGTTTGTACCCGGCGGGTCATTCTTCCCGAACGGTGGGAGAGAAAATACTTTCCGGATCAATTTTTCCAATATGCCTGACGATAAAATTGAAGAAGGACTGCAAAGCCTCGCCAATGTCCTGCGTGAGTTTGTCTAGCATGATTTTATTCAATCGGTAGGATTAATCTCTAATTTTTCTTTTAATCTGCCGGTGCTGGTGATCTTTGCTTTCACATTAATCTCAACATTAGCGTTTACAAAAGCTTCTCGCCATTCCGATCCCAAAGCATGAAATGTTTTGGGATCTTTATGATGAAGCTTTTCGGAGAAACCTAAGAAATCAGCCTGATAAGTTTTGGCCTGGTTAACTGTTACAGTGGCTATTTTTTTTAGGTTTTCACTAATGACAGGTTCTAATTGCGCAATATCTTCTTTCGCAAGGGTTAAACCGTTATTTTCATCGATTTCTCCTTTCGTCTCGATGGTAACCTGATAAGATATTTTTTGATTGGTAACAACCGGTTTTACTTTATACGTCGAACGGGTTAGAAAATAGTTAAACATGGTTCCGTCCTTCTGAACGGGAATAGAAAACGGACCTTTGTTAATTTTTTGCGTCAGCAGCAGAAAACCAATGGTTTGTTCCTGATCAAGCCAGCCGACCAAATGGCCAGCCTGAAAAACCCCCAGGCCTTCAATAATGCTTCCTTCGGTTTTGGGATTGTCTCCGGATTCTTTATTATCCGATTCCAAGGGTATAATCTTAATTTGCGGTAAAACTGCATCACGGTCAGTGCTTGTCAGCCAGGATACAAACGTAGAGAAATACATACCGTAGGATTTGCCGCTGTTTGTAGCTTGTAAATCGATAAACTGGGAGACCTCCTCAGAAAACGACCGATCGGTCGTGCCTCCTGCCTTAAGTATTTCCTTGGCCTCACCTTTACACACTAAAATAATATCGCGTGGCCGGGTCTGCGGGAAGCGGGCATAATGTTCGATAATTTCAGGCGCTTTTTTTTGGGCGGCCTCTTCCCCAAGAATAATGCCTGTAGCATAACCATAAAAAGGGACAGTTGGCAGTTTTGCGGAATAATTTCTGATTGCAACCTGCATGACTACTCCCTGAGCGCTGACAAGCTGTTCCATATTATTGTTTGAACCGGACTTATTTCCTTGGCTCTGTCCCTGACTGCTTTGAGGCTTCTGGATCAGCGTGGCCGCAGTCCAAATGTTCTGACCGTTGATTTGGGTATAATCAAAGCTGCTTAGCGTGACAAAAGCCAGCGTTTCGACTTCCTTGCTGCTCCAGCATCCTGAACAGAATAATAAAAGTGAGAACAAAACGCTGAAGGTCCTTATGTTTCTAAAACGGAGTTTTTTCAATGGTAACGCCTCACTTTTTTCTTTTCGATGATCGTAAGGAGCAACAACAGACCAGGAATCAGCAGCTCAAATGTTAAACCGATTGACGGCCATATATTTTTGAGAAAATAACCGACATCAAGAGGACTCTCAAATAACAAGTTCGGTGCGATAATATTCAGCAGGGCAAGCCCCAGGAGAACGTACTTCTTGTTTTTAAGAGAAAACATCCGGACTAAGGTCATTGTCTCCAGGTAATACATGACAGCTACTTTGACAACGATACCGGATACCCAGATAAAAATAACAAGGAATTCCAGCCTTTGAATTGTAATGAATTTGATATATTTAGCCAAATATAGAAAAGCAAAATACATCTCTCCCGTATATTCAGGACCAAAAACGGTAATGGTGGCAATATTGATGAAGGTCAACAGAATGCCGGCAGCGATAATTCCCAAGATGCCGTTTTTTAAAATATCTTCCGACTGATTTACTTTTGGGAATAAAAATATAAGTACGACAATCTGGCCGAACCAGGCTATAGGGACAAGGGAAGCATCCAGAACGGACAGGACACCCTTATCCAGAAAGGGCTGCAGATTGTTTAGATCCATATCTCTGACGGCTAACGCCAGCAAGACCGCCAGAGATAGTATAAATAAAGGAAGAATAAACTGGTTGACCCGCACAATTACTTCGATTCCTTTAATAACCGCATAGGCAGCCACAATCATCAAACCTGTTTGAAAAACATAAGGCGGCGTTTCGGGCATAAGGTTCATATTCAAAAAATCAGTAAACTCTCTTAATACCGTAATACTTATGATCAGAAAGAATAATACATATCCGAAAGTCAAGATCTTCCCGAGGGTTTTGCCGAGCAGGATTTCGGCATATTCGGGCAGCGTCAGCTTCGGAAACCGCTTTCCCAGATAATAAATCAGCATGAGGTTAACGATCCCGACAGCAAGCGCAATCAGGACGGATAGCCAGGCTGATTCTGCGGCCTTTTCCGCTGTTATGCCGGGGATTAACAGGATGGCAGTAGATATGACAATCATAAACATCAAAGAAGCAAGTTGTACACCGGATATCTTTTCGGTATTTATGACCTTTTCCTCCTATCCATTGGTTTCGACGGACCCTGGTTGTCTTTCTGCCGGACAGGGTTCACCGTACGGAACGACTTTGGCCGTTGGGACATAGCCCACCATGGAGCCCGCACCAGAATATCTTTGATTTCGCCAAGGCTTAAAGGAGCAAACGGAATCAAATAAGGGACACCGAAAGAACGCAGGCTGCAGAGATGGATCAGGATGATCATCAGGCCGAACATGATACCGACTCCTCCCAGAAAGCTGGCCAGTAAAATCAACATAAACCGCAGTATTCTGAGCGCATAGCCGGCATCGTAATTTGGAATCGAAAAAGACGCGATTGCCGTGGTCGCTACGACAATAACGGAGATTGGGGAGACCAGGCCTGCGTTGACCGCTGCCTGGCCGATAACCAAACCGCCGACCGTGCTGATGGCCTGGCCAATGGTTTTCGGCAGCCGGACACCGGCTTCCCGCAAAAGTTCAAATGTAAACTCGATGACAAGGATCTCCAAAGCAATTGGCAACGGTAAACCCTGCCTTGTTCCTGCCACTGAGCTGACGAGATGCGTCGGCAACAATTCCTGGTGAAAGGAGAAGACGGCAACGGTGACTGACGGCAGCAACAAGGCCAAATTCAAGGCAATCAAGCGCAGAATCCTTGTAAACGTCGCAAATACTGAACCGTGATAATAATCCTCGGCTGCCTGCAGCATGGTTACAAATGTCGCCGGAATGAGCAGCGGCATTGGAGAATTGTCCACAAGAACCGCGATTCTGCCTTCCAACAGCGAAGCAGTGACCTTATCAGGCCTTTCCGTGTATTGTACCAGCGGAAATAGGGAATGTTGCTCGTCCATAATCAGTTCTTCAATGTAACTGCCCTCCAGGATACTGTCCGTTTTGATTCTGCCAAGCCGCTGCTTCACTTCCTGCAGCAATTGTTCATTCACAATCCCTTCAATATAGCAGATTGCAATTTTCGTATGGGTCAGCTCACCGACTTCTAAAGTTTCCAGTTTAAGTCTGCTGGTTTTTAGACGTCTTCTGATGAGGCTCATGTTTGTATCGATGGACTCAATGAATCCATCCTTTGGCCCGCGCACACCTGGTTCGGTATCAGACTCAACAATGGATCTGTTTTCGCCGCCTCGTACCCCGGCAGCCAGAGCTGAAGACGAACCGTCGATGATCAGAACCGCATTGCCGGCAAACATTTTTTGTTCGACTTCATCCAGATAAGAAACCGTGCTGGTTTCAGTAAGATTCAGTAGGCTGTCCTGAATGATCTGCAGCAGGTTTGCGTTGCCGCCCTTCGTCAATTGCTGCAGTTTGCGCGTCTCTTCCAACAGGGTTTTCAGTATAGAATCACTGATCACTCGATTGTCCGTGATGGTTGTAGCATAGACGATGAAAGCCCTTACCGGTTCTTCCAAATTAATTTGAAATGGATGAAACTGGACATCCGAACAATTGGCAAAAGACTGCTGCAGTTTTTTTAGGTTATCTTCATAATTTTTGGACAGCGGTTCTTTTTTAGGAGCCCCCGAGGCAGGAAGGGGGTCAGGTACTTTATTTGCCCGGTTTTTTAAGGTTTTCATTAGTCGATCGATAAACATCTTTTGTTGGCCTCATTCCATCCAATACGGTATTGATATATTATTTCCTGCTCAGGGAATATTTATAATATATTCCAAACTTTTCTAAAAAAAGGAACTTTATAAACCTTTTAACCTTTCAGTCAGTAGGATTAACCTCTAATTTTTCTTTCAGTCTGCCGGTGCTGGTGATCTTTGCTTTCACATTAATTTCAACATTAGCGTTTACAAAAGCTTCCCGCCATTCCGATTCCAAAGCATGAAATGTTTTGGAATTTTTATGATGCAGCTTTTCCGAGAAACCCAAAAAATCAGCTTTGTAGGTCTTGGCCTGGTTAACTGTTGAGGTGGCTATCTTTTTTAGTTTTTCACTAATGACAGGTTCTAATTGCTCAATATCTTCTTTAGTCATCCTTAAACTGTTATTTTCATCGATTTCTCCTTTCGTCTGAATTGTAACCTGATAAGATATTTCTTCGTTGGAGACAACTGGTTTTACTTTATACGTTGAACGGCTTAGAAAATAGTTAAACATGGTTCCGTCCTTCTGAACGGGGATGGAAATAGGGCCTTGGTTAATTTTTTGCGTCAGCAGCAGAAAACCGATGGTTTGTTCCTGTTCAAGCCAGCCGACCAAATGGCCGGCCCGAAAAACACCCAGGCCTTCAATAATGCTTCCTTTGGTTTTGGGATTGTCTCCGGATTCTTTGTTATCCGATTCCAAGGGTATAATCTTAATTTGCGGTAAAACGGCATCACGGTCATTGCTTGTCATCCAGGATACAAACTTATAGAAATACATACCATAAGATTTGCCGGTGTTTGTGGCTTTTAAATCGATAAACTGAGATACCTCCGAAGAAAACAACTGGTTCATCGTGCCTCTCGTCTTAAGTATTTCCTTGGCTTCACCCTTGGCCACTAAAACAATATCGCGTGGCCGGGTCTGTGGGAAGCGGGCACGATGTTCGAGCATTTCAGGTGCTTTTTTTTTGGCCACCTCTTCCCCAATAATCATGCCTGTAGCGTAACCATAAAAAGGGACAGTCGGCAATTTCGCGGAATAATTTCTAATTGCATCCTGCATGGTTGGTCCCTGACCGGTGACAAGCTGTTCTGCATTGCCGCTCAAACTGGACTTCTTTCCTTCATCTTGTCCCTGACTGCCTTGCGGCTTCAGGATCAGCGTGGCCGCAGTCCAAACATCCTGACCGTTGATTTGGGTATAGTCATAGCCGCTTAGCGTGACAAAAGCCAGCGTTTCGACTTCCTTGCTGCTCCAGCATCCCGAACAGAATAAAAAAAGCGAGAGCAAGACGCTGAAGGTCCCTATATTTCTAAAACGGAGTTTTTTCAATAGTAACACCTCACTTTTTCTTTGTTATGATAGCGAATAGCAGCAACAAATGGGAACGACATATATAGTATTTTCCGGTGCAAATAAGTTTATGAACCCTGTCTAGATCTGCTTGACAAGTTATTGGGTCAATCCTATAATTTATTGAGGCTACCTAACGTTAGGTAGGTATTTTGTTTTTGGGAGGAACACGACGGTGGAAACGAAGCAAAAGCTGATGGACTCGGCTTTCAGATTGTTTGCAGATAAGGGCACGGAGTTTTCCTTAACCGAAGTTGCCAGTGAAGTCGGGATTCAAAAAGCATCGATCTATGCCCACTTTTCCAGTAAAGAAGATTTATTGTATGCGATCATCAATCGTGAAATTAACCAGTATTTCCTGGAGATTAACGAACATTGCGAAGATCTGCGAAGCATGTTCTTTATGATTCTCGATTACTATGATAAGTCGCTGACAAAACTCTATTTCTGGAAGAGGCTGCTGCTTTTCCCACCTAAAGCGTTTGCTGAAACATTGATCGCCAAAATCCACTGTTTATCAGAAGAGCGGTTCCAGCTGGTTAAAAATATTATTCGAGCCAATATGGATAAAGGGGTCATCCGGCATCAGGACCCCGAATCCGTGGCAATATCCTATACGGCCATGACGCATGGGCTGCTGTCAAGCATTCTCATTTATCAGCCTGAAGATGTAACAGGCCATTTTGAGGAGATTTGGGAGAATTTCTGGCGGGGGATTTGTTCGAATGGTTAAACGTTGATTCTACATTTGATTTCACATATGGAGGACAAATGTCTCATGGAGCTTTTACTGCATCATCTATATCTAGTCTCAATATTTGGCTATCTGCTCGGAGCTGTCATTTCTCTCGGATATCTCTTTGCTAAAAAACAAAATACAGGCCATATCATTGTCAATGCGCTATGTATCGCGGCTTCCGCAGCCGCCTCAGCAGCTTCCATCGGAAAAATCTTCTCGGGAGTAGAAATACTGAATATTTTTTCGCTGCAATCTACGATTCCGTTCATTACGCTGGAAATCAGGGTAGATAATCTTTCTGCTTTCTTTGTGCTGGCGCTGTCGGTTCTGGTCTTTTGTGTTTCGATCTACTCGATCGGTTATATTTCCCATTACAACGGAAAAAGGAACATCGGCCTGTTTAACTTCCTGTATGTAATGTTTATCATTTCGATGTTCTTTGTACTGACCTCGGCCAATGCCGTTTTCTTTTATATCTCCTGGGAAGCAATGTCTTTGCTGTCTTATTTCCTGGTCGTATTTGAGTCGGAGAAAGAAGAAAATCAAAAAGCCGGGACGGTCTATATTGTGATGACGCATCTGGCAACTGCTTTATTGTTCATTGGCTTTATGATCGTTTATCACTATACGCATTCCTTCGACCTGATGGCAGCGCATAACGGCACAGTGATCCCCGAAATAACCAGAAACATTGCCTTCATCTTATTTTTGGTTGGCTTTGGCACCAAAGCAGGTGTTATCCCGCTGCATATCTGGCTGCCTTACGCTCACCCGGCTGCCCCGAGCAATGTCTCGGCTCTGATGTCGGGAATCATGATCAAGACGGCCATCTACGGACTGATCCGTTTTGTGCTTTGCTATTTAGGTGTTCAGGATACCTGGTGGGGAATTGTCATTCTTGTTTTGGGCATGCTGTCAGCTGTGCTTGGGGTTGCCTATGCTTTAATGGAACATAATATCAAAAGACTGCTGGCCTTTCACAGCGTAGAAAATATTGGGATTATCCTGATTGGCTTAGGAGTCTCGTATATCGCCTTTGCCCAGAACCATTTGCTCGTTGGCGGTCTGGCCTTAACAGCAGCACTGCTGCATACGTTCAACCATACCTTGTTTAAGGGTGGTTTATTTCTCGGAGCCGGAGCAATCCAATATGCCGTACATACCAAAGATATTGAAAAACTTGGCGGGCTTCTGAAAAAGATGCCCGTTACCGGTTTCATGGTCCTGTGCTTTTCTTTGGCCATATCGGCCATCGTGCCGTTTAATGGCTTTATCAGTGAATGGCTGACATATCAGTCCTTATTTGCCAATATACTGCCCGGACAGTTCGGCTTAAACTTCTTTTCGGCGGTCGCCGTGGCAGCGCTGGCATTGACCGGAGCGTTAGCTGCTGCTTGTTTTGTGAAGCTGTTCGGGATATCGTTTCTAGGCCTTCCGCGAAGCGAAGAAGCTGCGAACGCGCAGGAGGTTCCCAAAACCATGAATATCGGTATGGGCATTCTTGCGTTGATCTGCCTCGGGATCGGACTTTTTCCGTTAACAATCTTAAAGCTACTGGATCCGGTCGTTGGCAGCCTCGGCGGCGGCTCGGTCTTCAGTCAGCTTCAGGGAGGCTTTATGCTGGCTTATTATCCGCTGACGGTTTCCCCGGGCAGCATATCTCCTGCGGCCCTGGTGCTGGCTTTGGCCGGAATTATCCTGTTGGCGCTTCTGGTCATCCGGATCGTTGGCGGTGAATATATCGAACGGAAATACGGAACGTGGGACTGCGGCTTTGAAGCGCTGAATGCGCGCATGCAGTACAGCGCAACCGGTTTTTCCAAACCGATCAAGATTGTTTTCAGGATCTTGTTCAGACCGACCAGGAAAATTACGACAGGGGGGGACTCCTTCTATTATCCGGAGTCAATCGAATATGCGACGACAGTTGCTTCGATATTTGAAGATTACCTCTATCATCCGGTCATCAAAAGACTTCAGAAATTTTCCCAAAGAACAAAGTATAAGATTCAAACCGGCAGTATCCATAATTATTTGATCTATCTATTTGCCGCGGTTCTCTTACTGATGCTCTATAACCGTTTGGCTTAAACAATTAGACTGAGGGATTGGCATTCGAGGCGGAAGTTTAATGAAAGACTGTACACCGGGAAGGATAGGGAATGAAGCAATGAACAGCATCGCCTATATTATCATTCAACTGATTGTTACTCTTTTGGCTGCACCGCTCGTGGGCGGCCTGATCAAAAAGGTCAAAGCTTTGACTCAAAAGCGCAAAGGTGCGCCTGTCTTGCAGATGTATTTTGATCTGTATAAATTGCTGCAAAAGACCTCTGTCGTTTCAGAGGTATCTTCGTGGATTTACAAGGCAGCTCCGTATATCGTTTTTGCGACAGCTCTGGCTGGTGCGCTGTTGGTCCCTGTATCAACCAAGATTGTACCGGTTCTGATTCCAGGTGATTTTATTATGCTCGTTTCCATCCTGGCACTCGGCAGATTTTTTATGATGGCTGCCGCCCTGGATACGGCGAGTACCTTCGGCGGGATGGGAAGCAGCAGAGAGGCCATGATTTCTTCACTGATTGAACCATCCATTCTTGTGGCCCTGTTTACGGTAGGACTCCTTTCCGGATCCACTTCACTGCCTCGCATGATGCAGACCGTACAGGTAACAGGGTTTCCTTTGGCTCATCCGGTTTATATGATGGTGGGGTTGGCGCTGCTGATCATTATCATTGCGGAGACATCCAGGATTCCGGTCGATGATCCGTCCACCCATCTGGAATTAACGATGGTGCATGAGGCGATGATCCTGGAGTATTCAGGCCGGCACCTAGCTTTGTTGGAATACGGCGCAGCCGTGAAACAGTTGGTTTTTATCACCCTGTTTGTGAATTTATTCATTCCGCATGACCAGCTGATTCCGTTTATGGGTTTCGGCGCTGTTATTTTGTCACTTCTGCTTTATTTGCTCAAAGTGGTCCTTATGGCGGTGGTCATCGCATTGATTGAAGTCAATACCGTTAAGTTCAAGCTTTTCAGCATCCCGAACCTGGCTGCCTTATCTTTTATTCTTGCTTTTCTGGGAATTTTGCAATTCTTTATCCTTGGAGGTTATCATGTCTGAAAATCTTTTGGAGACCTTGTCTGTGCTGATTTTACTTTCTTCATTTGTGCTTATGGCCAATAAACGGATCAGTTCCTATATCAAATCTTTCCGGATTCAGTCACTGCTGATTGCTTTGGCTGCCGGGGTCATGGGAGTAAGAAGCCTGTTGGACGAAGGACGCTGGGATATTATGATTGTCTGTATCCTGATTGTTGTTCTGAAAGTCATCTACATTCCGGGTCTTCTGAACAGGACATATGCCTCTGTAAGGTACAAAGTTGAAAAAGACTTTATCTTAAATATTCCGATTCTAGTTTTGGTCTGCTGCGGACTGGTTGTTTTTTCTTACTTCACGCTGGCAACGATTGACGGCAGCAGCCAGGGGATGTCCAATATGCAGCTCGTCAACTCGGTTTCCGTGATCTGGATCGGCCTTTTCTTTATGATCAGCCGTAAAAAAGCGCTTGGACAAATCATTGGCTTTCTGGTCATCGAAAACGGTCTGTATATTACGGCCATGCTCGCAACGCAGGGAATGCCTTTCATTGTGGACCTTGGGATATTCATTGACCTGGTGACCTTCGTTCTGATCATGGGTATGCTGACGTTTCGAATGAATGACCAATTTGACTCCATTGATACGGATCAACTGAATAATCTGAAAGGATAAGATATAACGATATGGGTTTTTTACTTCTGGTCATTCCAATCATAGCTTTATTGCTGCTCTTTATACTTAAAGCGAAGCGGCTGCACCACCTCGTCAGCGTCTCATCTGCTGTTCTGCTGCTGATCATCGCAGCTACCCTGACCCATGACGTCATACTGTATGGAGCGATTGCTTATTCTTCGCTGGGCGGATTTTTCTATCTCGATGCCCTGAGCATGATGATTCTGGATATTGTCCTGACGATAGGTTTGATGGCGGCCATTTTTTCGATCGGTTATCTTGAGGAAGAAGTCAGACAGGGTAAGCTGCCGGTCCCAAAAATCCGACTGTACTATATGCTGATGGTGACCTTTATTTTTACGATGGTATTAGCGCTGACAGTCAGAAACATGGGTCTGATGTGGATTGCGATCGAAGCGACAACGTTGGCCTCAGCCTTTTTGGTCGGCTTTTATAACAATCGTTATGCGCTTGAAGCTGCCTGGAAGTATGTCATTATCTGTTCTGTCGGTATTGCAGTTGCCCTGCTTGGTATCATCTTGCTGCATCTTTCTTCGGCTGGAATATTGGAGAACGGCTCATTTTTGGATTGGACGGCGCTGTACGCCAATGCGGCATCGTTAAAAGGTTCTGTCCTGCGCCTGGCCTTCATCTTTATTTTGGTCGGATTCGGGACGAAAGCCGGCCTTGCTCCGATGCATACCTGGCTGCCTGATGCACACAGTCAGGCTCCTTCGCCGATTAGTGCCATGCTATCCGGTGTTCTTTTGAATAGTGCGATGTATGGCATTATCCGGACGACGGCCATTGTGAATCACAATCAGGGGAGCAGCAGCTTTGCCGGAAGGCTCCTCATCGGGATCGGGATTTTATCGATTGCTACCGCGGCTGTATTTATTCTGACGCAGAAGGATTACAAACGGCTTCTGGCTTATTCCAGTATTGAACATATGGGAATTATCGCTGTTGCGATCGGGATCTTTACACCGCTGTCTATTTTTGGCGGGTTGCTGCATATGATCAATCACTCGCTGACCAAATCCATGCTGTTTTTATCTGCCGGTAATATCATGCAGAGATATGACACCAAACAGATTTTCAAGATCAAAGGGATATTGAAAACGCTGCCTGTTTCGGGAACGGTCTTTCTGCTCGGTCTGTTTGCTATTGCCGGAACACCACCCTTCAGCGTATTTGCGAGTGAGTTCAGCATTACCGCCGCAATCTTCAACCAATCCAGCCTTTGGGTCGGGATGGTGTTTATCCTGCTTCTGGCGGTTGTCTTTGCCGGAATCGCTGTGACGCTGTTTAAAATGTTTTATGGTCAGCCGGACAGTACGGAGGCTGCTGATGCCAAAACAGGAGAAATCAATATCCCCGGAACGGTTTGCCTGGTTGTTTTGCTGGCAGCTGTAACAGCCGGCGGGGTTTATCTGCCGGAAACAATCCGAGAGCTGATCATTCAGGCCCAGGGCATTGTTCTGAGTATAATCTAAGACAGGGATTCGTAAATCCTGTAAAAATAAAGGTGTATTGCATGCAGACGAATCCTAACAAAATGGTTTAATTAATGGAAACTTGATTCACGAATCAATCTACGAGTCAATGAAATATTGCTGGAAATAGAGGTAGAGATGATGAAGGCATCCGAATTGAAACAAATACTCGCGGAAAAGTTTTTCGTTGCAGAGTTGGCCGATATTAACGGGAGAAACAGGAAGGGCCGGGATCATGAGCTTTACCTAAAAATAGCTTCGGAAAGTATTCCCGGAATATGCGCCTATTTGAATAAAGAACTGGGTTATCCGCTCATCCTGATGTTTGCCAATGATGAGCAAATCCAGAATTCCTGCTTTGGCGTTTATTACGTTTTTGCGGACAGACAGGAAGCACTGCTTGTGGTGATGAAAACGTCGGTCAGTCCTGACAAAATGGAAATGCCATCCGTCAGCAATATTATCCAAGCTGCGGCAGCGTACGAGCGGGAAATCAAGGATTTATTCGGAATCATTCCGGTAAACCACCCGGATGCCAAAAGACTGGTTTTTCATAGCAACTGGCCGAACGGGGTTTATCCGCTGCATAAAGCTTTTCCAGCCGGATACAGACCGCAGCGGGCGGCAGAAGAGATTAATTTCTGTAAGGTTGAAGGGGAAGGGGTCTATGAGATTCCCGTCGGACCTGTCCATGCCGGAATCATCGAGCCGGGCCATTTCCGTTTCAGTGTGGCCGGAGAACCAATCATTAATCTTGAAGCACAATTGTACTTTGTCCATAAAGGAATAGAGAAACTGGCCGAACAGCAAAGCATTGAAAAATGCCTGTATATTTCGGAACGGATTTCCGGGGACGAGACCTTTGCCAATTCCCTGGCGTACTGTCAGGCCATCGAAAAGATTGCCGGAATCGAAGCTCCGGTCAGGGCAGCCTATATTCGAGTTATTTTTGCCGAGTTGGAGAGACTTACCAGCCATCTTGGCGATCTTGGCGGGGTTTGTCTTGACGCTGCTTACGGGTTTGCGACGTTCCAGTTCCGGATGATCAGAGGCTGGGCTTATGCTTTAGCGGATGAGCTATGCGGCATGCGTTTCCTGCGAAGTGTCAATAAACCGGGCGGGGTACGCAAAGATTTTGTGGCCGGAAAGGAAACCAGTCTGATTGTCCAGCTGGATAAAATCCGCCGCGAGCTCGAGGATACAGTCGAGATTATCAAAGCCAACAGTTTATTTATTGACAGAATTGAAAATACCGGTATTCTAGATCAGAAAATTGCTGCCGATCTAAACGCGGTCGGCCCCGGCGGCCGGGCTTCAGGACTGCGCTATGATGTTCGAAAATCTTTTCCATATGCGGCATATTCGCAGCTCAAGTTCAATATCCCGGAACATTACAACGGCGATATCAACTGCCGGCTGAATACCAAAATAGAGGAGTGCTTTGAATCCATTAACCTGATGGTCCAGGCAATCAATCAAATGCCTTCCGGGAACGTTCTCGAACCTGTTAAATCTGTTGAACCGTATCGCTTTGCTTTTGGTTTGACCGAAGCCCCGCGCGGCGAAAACATCCACTGGCTGATGACCGGCGAGAACAATACGGTGTACCGTTATAAAATACGGACGCCGTCTTTCTGCAACTGGCCGGCCCTCTGTCATGCTGTCAAAGGCAATATTGTGCCGGACTTTCCGCTGATCAATAAAAGCTTTAACCTTTCCTATGCAGGGAACGATCTCTAAAGCAAGCGGCATACTGCGAGTACCACGTTCTCCAATTACTAATTTTAAAAACGGTTATGTAGGGTAAGTCTGTGGGCCACAATACCACTTTCCGGCCATTGTGCCATCCATGGCACAAAAGGCCGCGCTGCGCAATCCTGCTCCGCTCACAGTGGAACTGTGGCCCCCAGACTGATCTTATGCATATTCAAGTAGGCTTGCATGTCAGAATGTAGCTCGTTTTTTAGATATTTAAAAGTTGTAATCGTAAAACTTACTTTAAACGATTATCCATATCAATATCCGGCATACAGAAATTACTAACTAGCTTTTATTAGTCTGCGTGCCACGGTTCCAGCGCCAAGCGGAGCATGGAGTGCGTAGCGCGGCCTTTTGTGCCATGGAAGGCACAACGGCCGAAAGCGGAATTGTGGCATGCAGACAGACCCCAGATAACAAAATATACTGTACGAGCAAGGAAGACGAAAAATGTTTAAGACGCTAAAAAAGATCATCCAATATCCAAGGCTTACCCAGGAATATCCCAAAGTACCCGCCAGTGGCGGTCAGTTCCTGGGGAAGACCGAAATCAATCCAGAAAAGTGCAGTTTTTGCGGGGAATGTGTCCTGCGCTGTCCCTCTCAGGCAATTGTGATGGCTAAGGAAGCAGGCATCATTGGGATTAACTATGACGCGTGCATCTTCTGTGTGTTGTGTGAAGAAGTCTGCCCAGTAGGCGCAGTAACGACCACCAACCAATTTGAGCTGGCTGAAAAGGATAAAGCAATGCTCCACGTGGATAAGAGCGTATCTGTCAAAAACCAAACGGTGATGATTGATGAAAATAACTTGCCTGACACTTCCTACGAAGCAGTTTGCACGGACCTGAAAGCAAAGATTCAAAAGATGTTTGGCCGGAGCCTGCAAATCAGAGAAGTGGATTCCGGCTCCTGCAACGGCTGTGATTATGAGATCAATGCGCTGAACAATCCTGTTAACGATATTGAAAGGCTCGGGATCAGTTTTGTGGCGTCGCCAAGACATGCCGATATGCTTTTGGTGACAGGCACCGCAACCAGAAATATGCAGCAGGCGCTGGTGAAGACGTATCATGCAGCACCTGATCCAAAACTGGTCGTGGCAGTGGGTGCCTGCGCCTGCAGCGGAGGCATTTTTAAGGACTCCTATGCCACCAACAACGGCATCGATACCATTGTACCGGTCGATGTGTATATCCCTGGCTGCCCGCCACGGCCTCAGGCCATTATTTACGGCATCTTGAAAGCGCTGGACCGGATGAAGTAAATATTACTTCGACGGCTATGGAGAACTAGTATCGCGGTGCTATGAATGGCATGGAGCAGTACGAATCGGTCTACTAGTTGACTTTTTCCGGACGTGTATGATAATGGATAGTAAGCAGATAAGAATCCTAAATAGAAGTATTTTAGGATTTTTTTCGTGCTATATTATTTTGATGATTGTTTAGCTTGGATAAAATTGAGAATGTATAAGAATAAAAAAAGTGTAAAGGATGGATCTTCTTGTCTATTGTTCGAGCTGCAGCGCTTCAGTTAAAAGTCTCTCCAGACAAAACGGAGAACGTTGATCGTCTTCAACAACATTTGGCCAGCCTGGCTAAAGAGAATGTCGATCTGGTCATTCTGCCGGAGATGTTCAACTGCCCGTATCAGACGTCTTTATTTCCTGATTATGCAGAGGAAGAGGGCGGGGCATGCTGGCAGAAGCTCTCATCTCTGGCGGCACAGTATAAAATGTACCTCGTTGCAGGTTCGATGCCGGAAAAAGACCGGGAGAACAAGATTTATAATACCTCGTATGTGTTTGACCGGCAAGGCAGGCAAATAGGCAAACACCGCAAAGTCCATCTCTTTGATATTGATATTGAGGGCGGACAGCAATTTCGGGAATCAGATACCTTAAGCCCCGGAAACAAGGCCACTGTATTTGACACGGAATTCGGAACGATGGGACTCTGTATCTGCTATGACTTGCGCTTTCCGGAACTGGCGAGACTAATGGCTGATCAGGGCGCTAAAATGATTATTGTACCTGGAGCGTTCAATATGACGACCGGCCCGGCCCACTGGGAGATTCTGTTCCGCACCCGCGCAGTGGATAATCAGGTCTTTACGGTGGGTGCTGCTCCGGCCCGTGATGCGGAAGCCGGATATATGTCCTGGGGGCATACGCTCATGGTCGGACCGTGGGGAAATGTCCTGCAGCAAATGGATGAACGCGAAGGTTGTATCATTCAGGATCTTGACCTGGCTGAAGTGGCTAAAGTCCGCCGTGAATTGCCGCTGCTTGCCCAGAGAAGGTCAGACCTGTATCAATTGACTTCAAAATGATGATCACGTGACGTCGAGATGATGTCAATAAGGCAGGGGGGGTTCGATGCAAAAACAAAAATTTGCAGTATTCCAGGCACTCCTGGCAGCTGCACTTTTTGGTATAAGCACGCCATTGTCCAAATTGTTATTGTCCCATTTATCACCGATCATGATCGCTGCACTTCTTTATCTGGGTGCTGGTACCGGCATGTTCGCGCTGCGATTAATCATTAAAGCAAATAGACCCTTATCTAAAGAAGCAGGTATTGCCAGGAAGGATCTGCCCTTTACAATTGGAATGGTGATTTTGGATATGAGTGCGCCTATCCTGCTCCTGGTCGGATTGAGTACGACTGCGGCTGCAAATGTATCTCTATTGAGCAATTTTGAAATTGCGGCAACGGCACTTCTTGCCCTGTGGCTCTTTAAGGAGACAATCGGGCAAAGACTTTGGACGGCAATCATTCTCATTACGGCTTCCAGCATACTCTTATCTTTAAAAGATATTCAAGGACTTTCTTTTTCGGCAGGTTCTATATTTGTCCTGCTGGCCTGTCTCTGCTGGGGATTAGAGAATAATTTTACGAAAATGCTTTCGCTGAAAGATCCTATGCAGATTGTCGTCATTAAAGGATTGGGGTCTGGAGCAGGCTCCTTGCTTATTGCCCTTGTCACCAAACAAATGACAGCCGATTATAGCTATATTCTTTTTACGCTAATATTGGGATTCTTCGCTTATGGCCTCAGTATCTTTTTCTATGTCAGAGCCCAGAGAGACCTCGGGGCGGCCAGAACAAGCGCCTATTATGCTGTTGCACCGTTTATTGGCGTTGGCTTATCTTTTATTGTCGCCCAAGAACCCATAACAAGTAATTTTATCATTGCAGCCATTCTAATGATATGCGGGGCCTATTATGCGGCTAGGGAGAAACATGACCATCAACATCGTCATGAAACGTTGTGTCATGACCATCGCCATCATCATGGTGACGGCCATCATACCCATGTTCACGGTGATTTTACATCAGGGGAACACAGTCATCCGCATGAACATGAAACCATAGAACATGCGCATCATCATGCACCGGATATGCATCACAAGCACTAAGCATTTAACCTGATTGATATTAAAAATTTTATAAATGGGATAGCACTTTACAAATACAGTAACATATGATATTAATAACATATGTTACTGTATTTTTTTGAATGGAAGTGAAAAAGAACAAATGATGTCCATGATGATGTCCATTAATTATGCGATTCTGGGAATTCTCAGTACGCAGTCTCTGACGGGGTATGATCTGAAAAAAATTATTCAGGATTCATCTTTTATGTATTGGTCCGGCAATAACAATCAGATCTATAAAGCCTTGGTTGAACTGCTGAACCTGGGTTTTGTGACCAATGAAATCCAGATGCAGGAAAGTTCACCTGCCAAAAAAATATATACGATCACGGCAGAGGGGATCGTAGAATTGAAAAAATGGGTGCTTTCAACACCGGAAATCGCGGAAATCAAAAAAACATTTCTGATACAGCTTGCCTGGTCGGATCTCCTGAATGATGAGGAATTAAAAAGCTTGCTGTTGGCATATGAAGAGCAAATAAAAATGCAGATCATCCTGGAAAAAGAGAAAAGCCGCAGAGGCAGGTTTTCACCAGCCAGAAGCAAAAGGGAACTTACTATGTGGGAGATGATTCAAGAGAATATCATTTCATCCTATGAAAATGAACTGAACTGGCTGGAAAAGATCCGGAATAAGCTTAGCAGCGATTTCCAGCAATGAGTAAACGACAAGAAGAAAATGGCAGATGAATATCGAATGGAGGGAAAGCTATGAAAAACGGAATGGCCTTCCGCACTCCGGAAGGGAGAAAAGAAGTTCTCAGAATGTATGATGCTTTATTGGAACAATGGTCAGCGCAATATGAGACGATCCATCTGACTACTCGGTATGGCAAAACGTTTGTTTTAGCAGGAGGCGATCCGAACGCGCCGCCGTTGATCCTTCTCCATGGCAGCGGGATGAATTCTGTGATGTGGCTGGGTGATATGCCGACCTATACGAAGCATTTTCGCGTCTATGCTGTCGATATTCCAGGGGAACCTGGGAAAAGTGCCGAAGAACAGTTGCCTTTCGACAGTTCTGCATATGCGGAGTGGCTTGATGATGTCTTAAAAGCGTTAGCGATCGATAAAGCAAATATAATCGGGATTTCTTTAGGTGCCTGGCTCGCGATCAAGTATGCTGTTTTCCGGCCGGAAAAAGTAGAAAAGCTTGTCTTGCTTTGCCCATCCGGCGTGGGACCGCAAAAGGGTTCTTTCCTTTTTACAGCGATGTTCTATATGTGTTTTGGAGATCGCGGGCTAAAAAAGCTCTTCTATAAAGTGAACGGCAATCAGCCTATTCCCGACATCGTACTGGACTACCAATTGCTGATTGGCAAGAGTTTTAACTTTCGCCGTGAAATGATACCCATTTTTTCCGATCAGGAACTGAAATCCTTGACGATGCCGGTAATTTTATTTGCGGGCGGCAAAGATATCATGCTTCATTCGGCGAAGACTGCTCGGCGGATGGAAACATTGGTTCCGCAGGGCAAGATCAATATTCTACCCGAAGCAGGCCATACACTTACCAATCTAACCACGGAAATCTATGATTTTTTAATTCAGGAATAATGGTATTAAATTCTTTTGTTTTTTACGTAGTTATTAGAAATTTTAGGTGCGATATGATATCTTTAACATTGGCTGCCTTTGCAAGGAGTTATTTTACCGCGAGAATGCGAAACTATTTTTAGCCAGTGTGAGGTGCTTCATTTGATTCTATTATCGGCAGAAAAGATTACGAAAAGTTATAGTGAGAAAAAACTCTTAAAAGATATGTCTCTGTTCATTAATGAGGGAGATAAAATCGGTGTGATCGGGACCAATGGCACCGGGAAATCGACTTTTTTAAAGATCATCGCTGGGATTGAAACGCCGGATGCCGGTACGGTAACGATGGCTTCCGGCGTCAGGATCAGTTATCTTCCGCAAAACCCCATATTCGGTGAACATCTGACCGTTCTGGAACAGGTATTTCTGGGAACCTCAGCCGAAGTCCGGGATTTGATGGAATATGAAGCCAAGTCCATTCTAACCAGGCTGGGTATTACTGATTTCTCGCTGGATGTCAGCCTCCTGTCTGGCGGAGAAAAGAAACGCGTTGCGATCGCGCGTACATTGGTCAAACCTAGTGAAATCCTGATTCTGGATGAACCGACCAACCATTTGGACAATGAGATGGTCCTTTGGCTGGAAAATTATCTGCGGAAATACAGCGGAGCGATGATCATGATCACGCACGACCGCTATTTCCTTGACAGGGTGACCAACCGCATGGTTGAGATTAGCCAGGGAAACCTCTACAGCTATCCGGCGAATTATACCAAGTATTTGGAGCTGAAAGCCCAGCGCGAAGAAATGGAAATCAGTACGGAAAGAAAAAACAGCAGTCTCTTCCGAAGAGAACTGGAGTGGATTAGCCGCGGTGCCAGAGCCAGAGGGACGAAAAGCAAAGAACGGATTGAGCGTTTCAGACAATTAAGCGAGAGAGAGAAACCGGCAACGGGGGAGAAGCTGAACCTCAGTTCGGTGGCATCCCGCCTTGGTAAAAAGACCATTGAAATGAACCATATCGCCAAATCCTATGCTGGAAAAATGCTGATCCGGGATTTTGACCATATCATCCTGCGTGACGCCAGAATAGGCATTGTTGGCAAAAACGGCTGCGGCAAATCGACCCTGTTAAAAATGATCATGGGCTTGATTGAACCGGACAGCGGGACGATCGTTACAGGGGAAACCGTCAGGATCGGTTATTTTTCACAGGAAAGCGAAGAGATGGACCCCTCTCAGCGCGTCATCGCCTATATTCGGGGTATTGCCGAAAACATTGAGACGGTGGACGGAACCGTGACTGCCACGCAAATGCTGGAACGCTTCCTGTTTCCAGCTGATTTACAGTGGAATACCATTGCCAAGCTTTCCGGCGGCGAACGCAGACGACTTTATCTGCTCAGCGTGCTGATGAAAGCCCCGAACATCTTGCTGCTCGATGAGCCTTCCAATGATCTGGATATTGAGACGCTGAGCATTCTGGAAGATTACCTGGAGAACTTCAGCGGTGCTGTGGTCGTCGTCTCCCATGACCGTTATTTCCTAGATAAAGTTGTAGACCGAATCTTTGAATTCCAGGAAGATGGAACACTGCGGCAGTATGTCGGCGGTTATTCCGATTATCTGGAACAAATCACAGATAAGGGCAGAGAAGAAAAAAATAGTTCTAAGAGAAACAGTCCTTCAAGTGGTTCAAGTACTTCAAATACTTTAATCACTTCAAACAACATGGACATTTCAGACCAATTTCATTGTACTGATCCCCAGGGTGAAACCGCCGAACCCAGGAAAAAATTGAAGTTTACCTACAAGGAAGAACAGGAATACGGAAAGATCGAAGAAGAGATTGCACAGCTCGAAGCAAACTTGCGTACACTGGATGAAACCATTTCGCGGGAGACCAGTAACTATGCCAAATTGCAGGAATTGCTTTCCGAGAAAGAAGCGCTGGAATGTGCCATTGCTGGCAAGATGGAACGCTGGATCTATCTGAACGATCTTGCTGAAAAAATTACTGCTGCGAAATTATAATCCTTCGACAAACATTGATTACGTATGTTATAATGACTACTTGATTGTATTATAATGGCGACTTGGTTGCACGAATAAGGATGGTAAAAAAATGATCAGTACGACTGGAATATCTCTTCGTTACGGCGGACGTGCTTTATTTGAAAACGTCAATATTAAATTCATCCCCGGGAACTGTTATGGACTCATCGGCGCCAACGGCTCCGGCAAATCGACCTTTTTAAAAATTCTCTCCGGTGAGATAGAAGCCAATAAAGGAGATGTCTCGACTGACCCCGGCGAAAGAATCGCTGTCTTAAAGCAGAACCATTTTGAATTTGACGAAGTTGAGGTCTTGAAAACCGTCATGATGGGCCACAAAAGGCTCTGTGAGGTTATGGATGAAAAAGAAGTTCTCTATGCCAAACCCGATTTTTCCGAAGAAGACGGCATGAAGATCGCCGAACTGGAAGCGGAATTTGCGGAAATGAACGGCTGGGAAGCTGAATCCGAAGCGGCAACCCTCTTAAACGGACTCGGTATTGGCGAAGAGTACCACGATAAAAAGATGAAGGAACTCGACGGCAATGAAAAGATTCGGGTCCTTTTGGCCCAGGCCCTATTTGGAAGTCCTGATATCCTGCTGCTGGACGAACCCACAAACCACCTCGACATTGCCTCCATTACCTGGCTCGAAAACTTTCTGTATAACTTTGAGAACACCGTCATCGTCGTTTCTCACGACCGGCACTTTTTAAATAAAGTCTGTACGCATATTGCGGATATTGACTTCGGTAAAATTCAGCTTTATGTCGGCAACTATGACTTCTGGTACGAATCAAGCCAGCTGGCACTGAAGCAGATGCGCGACGCCAATGAAAAGACGGAAGCCAAGAAAAAAGAATTGCAGGAGTTTATCCAGCGCTTCAGCGCCAATGCTTCCAAGTCCAAACAGGCTACATCCCGTAAAAAGCTTCTTGAGAAGCTGACCCTGGAGGACATCCGGCCGTCATCCCGCAAATATCCGTTTGTTGATTTCAAACCGGACAGGGAAGCAGGGAACGACCTGCTGGCCGTAAACGGAATCAGCAAAGAAGTAGAAGGGGAAAAGATCCTGAACAACGTCTCATTTATTGTCAGTAAAGGCGATAAGATCGCGTTCGTAGGTCCTAACGGTCTGCCCAAGACATCCCTGTTTAAAATATTAATCGGGGAAACAGCTGCCGACAGCGGAGACTTCAAATGGGGCGTTACCACATCCCAATCCTATTTTCCAAAAGACAACGCGGCTTATTTTGACGATGTTCATCTGAGCCTAGTCGACTGGCTCAGACAATATTCCGGTGACCAGACCGAGACCTTCGTCCGGGGCTGGCTGGGCAGAATGCTTTTCTCCGGCGAAGAAGCGCTGAAGGAAGCAGCCGTGCTTTCCGGAGGCGAAAAAGTCCGTTGCATGCTGGCTAAAATGATGCTTTCCGGCGCTAATGTGCTGTTGTTTGACGAGCCGACCAACCACCTCGACCTGGAATCCATCACTGCCTTAAATGACGGATTGATCAATTATAAGGGGACAATTCTGTTTGTGTCACATGACCACCAGTTTGTCCAGACCGTGGCCAACCGGATTATCGAAATCACGCCGAACGGGATCATCGACAAGCAAATCACGTATGACGAGTATCTAGAAAGTGAAGATATTCAGGCGCTGCGCAAGAAGATGTACGAGATGTAGGCTATTTTATTTCCAAATATAAAATGTAAAGTGGCAGAAAAAATTGATGCTGTTCATCGTTTATTCAGACGATGGACAGCATTTTTATTTTTGAGCAATTTGACTTTTTGGGTCGAATGTACTATTTGCTTGTGATAAATTCCCTATTTAACCAAAAATAATAATATAGTATAATTTGGAAATATAAATATATTTTTACATTTTTTTTATTGCTTTGTGATTGAATTTAAAGAATTTAGTTAACGAAGGAGGAAGAAAAGTGAAAACACTGCGTTCAAAAATATTATTCCTAATGTTAGCCGGCTGTTTTATTCTTCTGCTTAAATCACCTGCAGCCTATGCGGCAACGATCACCGCGCCATCTTCGATTACAGCAAATACGACCTGGACCAGCGACAATGTTTATGTGGTGTCATCTACCACAGTTCAGCCAAATGTGACGCTGACTATTGAGCCTGGAACCGTCGTCAAATTGAACGCGATTAACAGCAAACTTGTAATTAAAGGCACACTGAATGCACTCGGATCAGACACGAATCAAATCGCCTTTACGTCGATCAAAGATGATACATATGGCGGAGACACTAATAACGACGGAACAACAACGACCCCGTCCAAAGGCAATTGGCTTTGCCTTGAGTCATATTCCGGCGGAAATATAAATTTATCCTATTGTTGTATTCGTTATGGCGGCTATATAAATTCTCAGGTGTACAGCACAGGAGGAAGCCTGAATATCAGCAATTGTGTTGCAGAACTCAGCAACACCAGAGGTATTGAGACGAATGGCACAGCCAGTATCACAAATACACAGGTGTCAAATTGTACTTCATCTGGTATTTATGTTAAGAATAGTTCCCCGACCCTATCCGGCAATACCATCAGCAGTTGCTCGTACGGTATCTATATGGCTGACGGCAATATTCTAGTAACCAATAACAATATTTCAGCGTGTTCATATGGCATTTATGTGCTAAAAGGAACACATACCTTTTCCGCCAATACAATCACGAACAGCAGCACCTCAGCCATAGCAATTGAAAATGCAATATGTACAATTATGAATAATAGCATTTCTCAGTGTCCAAATGAGGCTATACGCTATGTGAATTCGCCCCGAGTACTAACAGGAAGTATAACTGGAAATACATTTGATAACTGCAAAGATTTCCTGGGGTTTCGGTCAAGCTTAATGGCAAGCTTATTCCCAACATTGACATTGAACAATAACACGCAGACTAACTGTACGTATGATGGCATATATGTTTATGCGACGATAGGATCTCAAACGCTGCCCTTATATCAAGTCCCGTATATTGTCGAAAATTTAGGTATAGCTACTTCAAGTACGGTGGAAATTCAGCCGGGGACAATATTTAAAATTTTACATGATAAAATCATTAACGTTAAGGGAACTGTAAATATTAATGGTAATTCCCAAAACCCTATTGTCTTTACATCCATCAAAGATGATACAAACGGTGGAGATACCAATAACGACGGTACCCAAACTTCAGCAATGGCCGGGGATTGGTGGGGAATATCTATTGGAGAAAATGCACAGCTCATTGCTAAGAATGCTAAGTTTCTGTATGGACAAGAAAATGTATCTGCGTTTAAAGCATCAAAAATTGACGTTCGTAATTGCGAAATAGGATACGCGGACTATAGAGGAATTTCTATAAGTAATTGTAATAATGCTGTAGTCACCGACACCAGCATACACGATGGTGGTATTATTGCAGGAATAGAATTAACAAATTCCAACTCAATGGTCCTAAGAAACAGCTTTTACAACAATAATAAAGGGATATACTTAACTCCGTCTGCAAATCAAACCCAAATTATGTTTAATCATTTTTATGATAATGGTATAGGCATTTATCAGTTTACACAAGAAGCCACTGAAGCAACGATTCAGTTCAATAACTTTAATAATAATACGTATGGTTATAAAAATTACAGTGGTACTGCGGATATCCAATACAACTGGTGGGGAGATGCTTCTGGTCCAGCGCCCACAGGAACCGGCGACGAAGTTTATCATGGCGATGCCGACCCCTGGCTGAAATCAGAATTTATCGTGCCCGAATCCGAATTCTATTTGGGCCAGCAACACTGGGACTTCCAATGCAATGATCCTGTAAACGCAGTATCGGGGAATTTTACGTATGAGAAAACAGACATTACGATACCAACCATTGGTATGCCTTTACAGTTTACCCGCTACTATAACTCACAGGATACCAGCACTTCAGGCCCTCTTGGACAGGGCTGGCAGCATAACTATAACTGTACCGTCACCATCAATCAGGACGGTTCGGCTACAGTTCTGTATCCGGACGGCCACCAGGTGAAATTTGCTTCCAGCAGCGGGACTTTCATCCGGCCTCCAGCCTGTTTTGAAAATCTGACCGAGGTTACAGGAGGCTATGAACTGACCTTTAAGGATCAGACTGTCTATGAATTTGATTCTTCCGGCAAACTTTGTGCAATTAGGGATAAGAATGGTAATAGAACGACCCTGACCTATAACGGCTCCCTTCTGCAAACCGTTACAGAACCAACTGGGAGAACCCTGCAATTTACCTATTATCCGGATAACAAACTCCAGCAAGTGACCGATCCGGCAGGCCGGACTCTGATCTTTACGTATGATACGTCGGGAAACCTTGAAACAGTGACCGATGTAAACACAGGGGTATGGCAGTACAGCTATAATGGAAGCTATCTCTCTACAATCACCGATCCCGAAAATAATGTGACAGTTAACAACACCTATGATGCCCAGGGACGAGTTGTTTCCCAGCTTGATGGAGAAAACAATCAGACTGTCTTTACCTATGATCCCGTAAACAGACAAAATACCGTCACAGATGCCAAACAAAACAGTGCGGTCACTCAATATGATCCCGCCAACCGGATCACTTCGATTATTTATCCTGGAGGGATTACCGAAACCTTCACCTATGACGGCAATAACAACCGAATCAGCGTTACCGACAAGAATGGCAACACGACCGTTTATACGTATGACGATATGGGCAATATGCTGACCAAGACGGATCCCGTACCATTGAGTTATGTCACAACGCTGACTTATGACACAAAAAACAATCCGGTTACAATCGTTGATGCAGCCGGTTATACCACAGATATGACGTATGATACAAATGGCAACCTGCTGACCGTATCACGTGAGGTTTCCGGTCAAACCGCCGTAACCACGATGACTTATAATCCATACGGACAGGTCATTAGCATCACAAATCCCAACAACGGCGTAACACAATACACCTATGATACGTATGGTAACCGCATTTCCCAGACTGACCCGCTTGGCCTCATTACCACCTACACTTACGATATCCTGGGACGCAAACTGACGCAGGTTGATCCACGCGGCAATGTTCAGGGGGGCAATCCGGCCGACTACCAGTACACCTACACTTATGATCTCGCCGGTAATATGCTGACCATCACTGATCCCTTGGGAGACGTCATTACAAACACCTATGACCTGAACAACAATCTGCTGACGATCACCGATCCGAAAAACAATATAACGACCTACACCTATGATGGTAACAACCGCCTGCTGACCGTTCAGGATGCACTAAACAATGTGACGACCTATACCTATGACGCGAACGGCAACAGGGTCTCCGTTACAGATCCGTTAAATCATACAATAACCTATGGCTATGATCCGCTTGACAGGCTGATATCAGAAACCAATGCGGCAGGGAAGACCGAAAGCTATACCCTGGACGGCAACGGCAACAAGCTGACGGTTACAGACCGGAATAACCATACCACGACTTATGTGTATGACGTCTTAAACCGCAATACCCAGATCACCAATCATTTAAATAAACAGATTACCGTCCAGTATGATCCGCTTGGGAACAAACTGAGTGTCACGGATCAGCGCGGCAACACAACATCCTACACTTATGACCAGAATTCCAAAGTGCTCACGGTGACCGAACCGGGTAATCAGGTAACCACCAACACGTACGATCTGGCTGGAAATATGCTGACAACGACCAATCCGCTGAACCAGGTCTGGACCTTTGTTTATGATGCAGATAACCGTCTGATCGAAACCATAGATCCGTTGCTTCATTCTACAACCGTTGGGTATGATGAAGCCGGGAATGTGATTCTGAAGACCGATGCCAACAACAAGAACATCACGTATACTTATAACGCCTTAAACCAACTCATGTCAGTGACAAATGCCTTAAACCAAGTCACGAGCTACAGCTATGATGAGAACGGCAATTTGACCGCCGTCACGGATGCCAACAACCATACCTCTGCGCTAGGTTATGATGAACTTAACCGTAAAATCAGTGAGACTGACGCCTTAAACAATATCTACAGCTGGGCTTATGATGCGGCGGGAAATATCATCAGCTGGACCAAACCTGACCAGTCCGCAGTCAGCTACGCGTATAATTCCCTGAACCAATTGACTACAGTCACTTATCCGGATCTCAGTCAGGTCACTTATACCTATGATGACGCTGGCAGCAGACTGTCAATGACGGATCAGCTTGGAACAACCACCTATACCTATGACGATCTTGACAGACTTGCCTCGATCATGCGGGGAACCAATACCGCAAGCTTTGGCTATGATGATGCAGGCAACCTGGCATCCATCACCTATCCCGGCGGACTGCAGGTGACGTACGGCTATGATGCAAGAAACCTGCTTACTTCCGTCACAGATACAGCCAATACGACCACAATCACGTATGATGCGGCTGGAAATCGGATTGGTGAATCACTGCCGAACGGTGTTACCGTCACATACGAATACGATGACGCAGGAAGACTCACCCTTGTCGAACATGTCCTTGGCGGAACAACGCTCACCAAAGCAGCCTACACGCTGGACAATGTCGGAAACCGGCTTACCGAAACCGATGAATTGAACCAAACGACAACCTATACCTACGATGACCTGTACCAACTGACCAGCGCCATTTATCCCGGCGGTCAGACAGTGAATTATACGTACGATCCGGCAGGCAACAGAACGCTAGCCGGAACAACCGCCTACACGTACGATGCGGCCAACAGAATCACTCAGGCCGGTACGGATATCTACACGTATGATGTAAACGGAAACCTAACCGACATTAACAGCACAAAGCTGTACAATTACGACGCGCTGAACCGGCTTGTCTCTTATACAGATGGAACAGACACGATTAATTATACCTACGACGGAGACAGTAACAGGCTGACTCAGACCGTTACAGGTCAAAACCCTGAGAATTATTCTTACTTTAACGTCCCACTCGGAGGATTATCCAAGGTCCTGGTAGAATTAAACAGCGGAGAAAACTATATCTACGGCGGCAGACCTCTGTACCGAAACTTCACAAGCGATACGATTTTCTACCATAACGACGGCCTCGGCAGCACCCTGAAGGTCACAGACATCTCAGGAAATATCTTAAACAGCTACAAATATGATGCCTATGGAGAATTAAGAGCATCAAATGTAACTGTAGACAACGACATCCTCTTTGCCGGTGAATTCCAGGATGCCAACGGTCTGATCTACCTCAGAGCCAGATATTACGATCCGAATGACGGAAGGTTCCTGACGCAGGACAGTTATTTGGGAGATGCAAAAAACCCAATAACGCAGAACCGGTATGCATATGGGAACAATAACCCGGTGATTTATATTGATCCAACGGGGCATGTGGCTATATGTCCTTGGGATGTCATTGATATGATGCTGGCATCTTATAGTTGGACACAGCTTATCGAAGATCCTAACCTAGATCATTTTTTAGTAGCGTTAGCGGATACGCTGGGATTGTTCCCGGGGGTTCCATCATACACCTTACTAGTGGGAATGAATCAAGCTCTAAGGCATTCGGATAATTTTGCTGAATTTAAGGTAGCTTTGGATGAATTTCTGGTAACTAAGGGGGCGACTGGTGCCGAAAGTTCCTTCATGGGCAACTTGCTCAAACAGGACTTGAAATACACTCAAAAATATGGACAAGACGCAAGAAAAGTATTGCCTGATGGAAGAATCCGTTACTATGGAGAATTAGAACCTGCTGCGAAGTCAGGAGAAATGGCAGGACGCAGAGTAGTTCAAGAATTAGACCCAGCAACTGGGAATATTAGAACATGGCAAGAGACGTTGGATCACGCTGGAAATATAAGACAAGTTAGACCACAACTTGGTCCCGATAAGACTCATTATATGTTCGATGCAAATGGCAATTATACAGGAATGTGGTGATAAGCATGAACAAGCCTTCACTTAAGGAAATCATTGAAAAGCTTCAGCAAGTTGTCGAGGGGAAAATAAGTCGGGAGGATGTTTCTAACTGGGCTGAAAAAGCATCACAATATTTTGAAGGCGAAAGTTCACTGAGCCAAGATGATATATCTATTTGGAAAGCCCTAGATGTATTATTAGGTATTGATTTAAAAGATTCGCCGGAGGATTACCTCCATAATGAAACTGACATTAGAAACTGGATATCGCGGTTTAATACAATGATTAAAAGTTCTAAATGAAAATAGCTGATAAATTCCCTAGGTCACACAGTTTTGGCTGCTGTGGCCTTTTTTTTACCGGAAACAACAGAAAGAAAAAGCGGAACCGAAACCGGAACCGGCCCACCCCTAGACGATTAATAGCTTTAGGTCAATTGTCTTGACCGTCTGGAACCGTGATTTGAAAAATTTCAAATCACCACAATTCAGACGGTCAAGACAATAGCTGCCAGCATATCAGCCGGATTATTTAAAATTCAGGTCACATAACCGCTGCCAAGATTAAAGACCCCTGATAGGATTGGCTTACCGCTATTGCCGGGAATTTGAAAAGGCTGGATATAAGGCACCAATCTTTTTCAAATTCCCCATGCCGAGCGGTAAGCCAATAGCTTTTAAGAACTTTTCTAGCCAGTGTTTTGGGCTTCCGACTGCCGATTCCAGCTTGTTTAAAAGTCGCCGCCTTCCCCAACCCCGGAACCGCCGGAAAGAAGCTTGCGCTTTAAGCAAATTTATCTATACGTATAACTGGTCGCCCAAATAACGTACGTATACCCTTAAAAACCCAGATAAAATTAAAATTTCTACTTTCTCGTAATACGTAATTTGGGATTTTTGGTCGCATTATATTGTTTTCGTTCGGAATAACGAATATACTATATCTTAGTTATATTTTACCAGTGAGGTACAAATATGGACTACATTACAGCCAAAGAAGCTGCTGAAAAATGGTGCATATCGGAACGCAGAGTACAAATTTTATGTGAACAAGGACGTATTGAAGCTGTTCAACGGCTTGGTAAAGCTTGGGCAATACCCAAAGATGCAAAGAAGCCTCTTGATAAAAGAAAGTCGTTATGATTTCTGGCTTTATCATCTATAGGAGGAGTCAAGTTGAGTACATTGCAGAAATTGTTTGAAAAAGAAGGAGCCATGCTTTTTCAGAATGAAAGCATGGCTTTGGATCACTATTATTTGGAGCCTTATCAAGATGCCAATGATGATGATGCTGACATTTATGATATGGCAAGCGTTTTTGAAAAATCTCCGGTTAAAACAAAGAAACGCTTGGAAATTCCAGATGTACCTTTTTCACTCTTTCACTATTTCATGGATGGTTCACGTCGGACATATAAAATTGGGGATTTAGTTATTGCAGGTAAAAAAATATACCCTGTTATAGCAGCACAGGTTCGAGCTGGCTGTGTACAGCGTAATTCTACCAAGGTGTCCAAACAAACACTTTTGTCTCAAAATTATTTGCTTATCAGCAGCAGTTTTAATGACGTAAATTTCGACCAAATTAAAGCTCGAATTAGACGCTGCACGAAGCTAATGTATCCATTGATGGTAGAAAAGTATACCTTCAATAAAATGAAGGATTCTGCTCCTAACAATGCTGCTATAGCGAAGGCAAATAGTTTAATGCATAAATTAGAAATTGATATTCTTACAGAGATGGTAACAGCAGGCGTATTAGATACAAATAAAATGTTAATTGTAGATGGCCCTTTACAATTTCTTGCCGAAGATAATGGTAAAGACGATTTCGCTGATCTTTTCTATAACGTTATCGGTGTATCAAAAAGTTTTGACCCGAATCTGTCTATATCGGATAAACGAAGTGGCGCACATATCGGAGCACAAATATTAAACCTTAATTATGGTGAGCGAACACCGGTATTCAAAAAAAAGAATTCCCGTGGCAGAGTATTTGGTTTCTGGTACTTAAGAATCCGAAAACCGCAGAATGTGAAAAATCCATTAGATGGTATTATTAAGGTCGAGAAAATGGCTATTCGGGAAGATATAGAAAATGGTTTTGATACTGACGTCATAGATAATATTTCACTTTCTCTAATAGCTGAAAGAATCCCTACATGCCACGGTAAAGACAATAGATGGCCTAATCATTTATATCCGGTTTACCTAGCGGAAACTATGATAAAATCAACGTTTGCCAGTGAAGTTGCATTTATTAGTCAGTTTCAGCGTGATGTATTTTAGAGGAGGACTGAGTTAATGAGTGAAATAAACATTATAGGAAAAGTGTCGGCTACAGAGCGCAATCCGAATTCATGTGATGAATTCTGCTTTTGGCTCAAAGACAATGTGATTCTTAGCCCCTTCGATATCGTAAAGGTGCCAAATACAATGGATAATTCCACAACGTTTGGCGTAGTACAAGATATTTTTCACGTTACAGATAGCCCCGGACATATTAGTAATTTTGTATCATCTGATTTTGGTGATGTCGAGGCAAAACCCATGACATCCCGGCTGGCACTTTCCTATGCCAAAGTATCAGTAATACATAATGATAACGAAAATTTTATGCCTGTCTTAGAGGGCACGCCGGTTTATACTTGTAATGCGGATGATATTCGGATTGCTTTGGGGCTTAATAATATAGACAAAGAATCGGCTATTTCAGCAGGACTTCTTAAGGCATCAAATGGGATTGTTGTTCCAATAGATTATAATGGAGACTTTTTAATTGGGCCGGAGGGGGCGCATTTGAATGTGTCCGGCATCTCTGGTCTTGCAACGAAAACAAGCTACATTATGTTTATTCTAAAGGCAATTCAAGAAAAGCTTGGTGAAGAAGTGGCACTCATTGTTTTGAATGTAAAGGGTGATGATCTTTTACATGTTGACGAAACAAATACGAAGATAACTGATACACAAAGGGCTGATTGGAAGGCACTCGATGTTCCCTGCGAACCATTCAAAAACGTTACATATTATTATCCATTCTCTCACATAAAGGGTAGTGACATATATAGCCACACTTCTCTGCCTAATGATGATTTGTTAGCACAATATAGCGCAAATAAGGCTTACAACTACGTTTACACATATGAACATGATGTCGGCAAAATCGATATGCTTTTTTCAAATATTGATGATCCTAACTTTACTATAGAATCAATACTTAATCATATCGAAACGTCCCCCGAATTTAGTGGCGATATGGGTTGGGAAGATTTTAAGCAACAAATAAGGGGGTATACAAGTAAAGAAAAAAAACATCAGGATATTTTCGTTAATTCGTGGAAGAAATTCAGCCGTTTAGTTGGAAATTCAATAAATAACCGTATGTTTGTCAATTCAATATCAGGTGATAAGAAGCAGCGCCATTGCCACCTATCAGATGCCGTTAAAAATATTAACGGCGGTGATATGATGGTGATTGATATTGCAGGGCTTGATGAACAAATGCAATGTTTAGTGTTTGGCGATACCATCCGTGCTGTTTACGACTTAAAGCATGGAGATTATGATTACGACGAGCGCAAATCAAAAAAACCTGTTCCGAAAAAAATTGTCGTATTTGTTGATGAATTAAACAAGTATGCTCCTTCTACTTCTCCAAAGAATTCTCCACTGCTTGCTAATCTTCTTGATATTACCGAACGCGGAAGGCAGGAAGGTATCATCTTATTTTCTGCCGAACAATTCAAAAGCGCGATCCATGATCGCGTTAAAGGTAATTGTGGGACAAATGTTTATGGACGAACTAATGCCATCGAAGTGTCAAAGCCTGATTATCGCTATATTCCTAATGTATATGCCAATATGATGACTCGATTAGGTAAGGGTGACTTAATCATCCAACATCCAGTTTTTAAGACATTACTTAAGGTTAAATTCCCATATCCTTGCTATCACCAGGGAGGATCAAAATGATGGTGAAGATTGTTGCTGGTAAACATATTTTGGAATCCTTATCTTTAGGCATGTACTCTAATCCACTTGATATACTTCGTGAATATATACAAAATTCAGCGGACTCGATCGATGATGCATATGACCATGGATTATTAAATAATGAAAGTGGAGAAATTATTTTTTCGATTAATGAGAAAACGAGATCAATATCTATTCTAGATAATGGCATGGGTATACCAATGGCAAACGCAGTAAAGAAACTAAGCGACATTGGTAATTCTGATAAGGATTATAATAAAAGTAGAGGTTTTCGTGGAATTGGTCGTCTTGGCGGACTCGGATATGCAACATCGCTGTTCTTTATAACCTCAGCGAAAGGAGAAGCTAAGCGTACAGTTATAAAGTGGGATTGTATTCGTTTGAAACAGTTGCTTGCTCCAAGCAATAAAGAAAAAGAAGATATTTTTGAAGTTATAGATGATGTGATGAGTTTTGATTATGAGGATGATGACCTACAATCTCACTATTTTGAGGTCAGACTTGATGGAATTAAAGATGACTTTAAATGTCTTTATACTGCTGAAAATATCGATTCCTATCTTGCGGATGTGGCACCAGTAGATTTTGATAGCCAAAAATTCCCTTACAGTACCGAAATCAAAGAACATTTTGCTAAAAAAGGCCATCCTATACCCAATTATAAAATCTGTCATGTTCGTCGTAATAAACCCATATATAAACTTTATACCCGTTCCTTAAGTACTGGGATGCATAAACAAAACCGCTCGAAAGACTATGTAAAAGATGTTAGTTTTGTTTATGAAGAAACCACAGATGGAAATCCACTTTATATTGGATGGCTTGCAATCACTGATTTTTCCGGACAAATCAGCGATGAAAGATTACAAGGAATTCGTTTGAGAAAAGGAAATATTTTAATCGGAGAAAGCACTATGTTTTCGCGTTTCTTTCCTTCGGAAGGAAACGTTGCAAATAAAATGTTTGCCGGTGAGATTCATATTCTTCATCCCGACATTATACCAAATACAAAACGTGATGACTTTGAACCAGGACCAGTCTATCAAGAATTATTTGAGAAACTTTCAGCGTGGGCTGAAAGTTTAAATACTACCTATCGGCGCGGAACATCCAAGATAAGTTCCGCAATTCGAAAGCTTGATAATGCATTAGCAGAACAGCAAGAATTAGCAGATAAAGTAAATTCAGGGTCTATTTCCTCTGATACAAAAAGAGATAAGTTTATCGAAGACCTAAACAGAATTAGCAAAATTATTGCTAATTCTAAAAAAGAGCTGGATACTGCTGTTCGAAAAGGAACAGTGGATCCAGACAGAAAAGAGACTGTCTTAAAGAAAATTAAGCAAGCAGATGATAGTGATAAGTCTGTCGTACAAATCAGCAACAAGGTTATTAACGCTGATTATGCAACTAAGAGTGACCTCCCTACCAGCTATTCGAGAGATGAAAAAAAAGTATATCAACGTATTATTGAGGTAATTGATAGCTTTTTTATTAAAGATCCCAATGTCGCATATAACCTCCGAGAAGCAATAAAAACCGAACTGAGCGTAAAGAAAAAATGAAAAATATTCTTCTAGTAGAACCGGCATATAAGAATAAATACCCCCCAATGGGGTTAATGAAAATTAGCACTTATCATAAACAACAAGGAGATAACGTTCTTTTTGTTAAGGGAATAGATAAATCTGTTGCAAATCATATGTGGGACCGAATTTATGTCACCACATTATTCACTTTTGATTTTGATATTTCTATCAGAACGATAAATTACTATAAAACAATTGTCGAAAGCTGTTCCAATATCTATGTCGGAGGGATTATGGCCTCCTTGATGAAAGATAGAGTTATTGAAGAAACAGGCCTACCTGAAAACAATATACTTGTTGGGCTTTTCACGGATTCTTCAGTAATGGGGGATGAATTACCGGTTAATATCGATATTCTCCCTTTGGATTATGATATCCTCGATATGATAGATTACAAATATCCTGCGGGGGATAATTATTTCGCGTATCTAACTAGAGGATGTCCAAATTGTTGCAAATTTTGTGCGGTTCCAATTTTAGAACCACAATTTCAGGTTACAAATAATATTGTTTGTCAGTTAAAAACTATTGACGAATTATACGGGCCAAAACAGAATCTGTTACTCTTAGATAACAATATTTTAAATGCCCCAGATTTATCCTCGCTCGTTGATGACTTGTGCCAAGCTGGTTTTAAGAAGGGTTCATATTTTATTGACCCTGGCACATATGACATTATTTTACGGCGTTATCATCGAGGTGACCGAAGTATCTATCTTGATAAGAAATTATCCAAATATCTTGATGTTCTAAAAAAGCGAATTCCAAGTGGTGTTAAGCGAGATACGTACATTGATCTTCTCTTGGATGCTGAAATAACAGAAGACTATGCGGAGTACATGATAAATACAGAGTGTAAAATTCGCCCTTTCGTTGATAAATATAAGAGTAAAGCAAAAAAAATGCGTAGTGTTGATTTTAATCAAGGGGTTGATGCCCGCCGTATTAACGATAAAAATATGAAACAACTGGCGAAGCTTGCTTTGAAGCCATTACGTATAGCCTTCGATAATATTGCTTTCGAAAAATTGTATGTCAAGTCAGTTAAGCTTGCCCATAAGCATGGAATTAATGAAATATCTAATTACATTCTTTTTAACTATGAGGATAAACCCGAAGATCTTTATAAACGGTTAGAATGTAATATTAAGCTAAATCAAGAATTAGGGATAAAAATTTTTTCTTTTCCGATGAAATACTCTCCAGTTGAGCGGACTGATCGTCAATATGTCGGAAAGCATTGGAACGTAAAATATCTGCGGTCTATTTCCGCTATTTTGCATGTTACTCAAGGTGTTGTAGCTGCGGGTACCTCGTTTTTTTATAAGGCATTTGGAAATACTCTTGACGAGTATTTTGAAATCCTTGCCATGCCAAGAGACATGATTATGTTTCGATTTCATTATGAAGGAACTGGCCAAACTGATCAATGGAAAGTGTTATATCACGCGCTATCTTCTGAAGATAAAGAAGAATTACTCAGTATTTCTTCAAAGACAATAACTGAAATGAAACAAATAGAATGTCCCGAAAGATTGAAAGAAATTTTTCCTTTCTACTTTTTGAAATATGAGAAAGAAGATTTATCTAAAGAAAGCTGACTTGTAATATCTGGGTTTTTAAGGGTATACGTACGTTATTTGGGCGACCAGTTATACGTATAGATAAATTTGCTTAAAGCGCAAGCTTCTTTCCGGC